>CAYNHP010000001.1:0-100571 GCA_964397235.1 uncultured Bacteroides sp.
TCAATTTCTTGAAATAGACAAACAAAATGCGTTAAAATTGCGGCCGGAACTTTACAAAATGACAAAAACCGCTCCGGAGGTGCCGGAACGGTTCTTCTGTGAGTTGACATCGGCTTCGATGTCGTTGAGGAGAGGGAGAATGATTCTTTTTATTCAACTTCCGGTTGCGGAAGTTGAAGGTTATGAGGTTATTGGGTTATATGGTTAGGTTTTAGGGGTTAGGTTTTAGGCTTTTTGGGTCCTTACCTTCTAACTATGCCCTAAACTATAAACCGCCGACCTCTATTATTACCTTAACTATTAGTTCTGCTGGGTTTTGGCCTGCTTTTCGGGGCGCTGACCTTTCTGGCCCTGCTTGTCGGGGCGCTTGCCCTGCTTGTTGTCGCCACGCTGGCCCTGCTTGCCTTGCTTCATGGCCTGCTTATGGCCCTGACCGCCGCCGTTGACGAAGGCGTTTTCGAGGAACTGAACATACTGCTCAGGGGTGAGGATGGCTTTCACCTTGGCGAGCATTTCCTTCTTGCCGTTGGTGCGGAGTTCCTTGGCTTCTTTCTTTACCTGCTCCTTCTTATCCTTGGCTTCCTTCTGGATTTTAGCCTGGTCGGCCTTGCATTCGGCCTTGAGAGCATCTACTTTGGCCTGCTGCTCGGGGGTGAGGTTGAGGCCTTCGAAGGGGTTGAAGGCGGGCTTGTCGCACTTCTGACCCTTTTCGGATTTCTGACCCTTTTCGCACTTCTGGGAGGTGCACTGGTTGCTGTCGGTTTAAGCGAGTGCCTGGGCCAAGGCGGAGGAGGAGCCGAAGATGGCGGCGATGGCGAGCATGGCGCCTGCGATTACATTCTTTTTCATAAGCTGTATCTTTTTTTGATTGTTAATTGCTTTGTCGTTCGAAAGTATAGACGGCTGCGGAGGTTCAAGGTTTAAAACCGCGTTGAATTTTAGCTTATGTTAACATCCTCAGGGAGTTAGTTATATTAATATATGACAGACCGCCAATTTGCCAAATTGTCAAAATGATTAATTGGCAGGTGGGCGCGGCTCAAATTCCCCCTAAATTATTAGAGGTTATGGAAGAAATTTCGTAACTTTGCATCTTGAAAAAAACAATCCAATAGAGTATGCAAAAAATTAGAAACATAGCCATCATTGCCCACGTGGACCACGGCAAGACGACCCTGGTGGACAAGATGTTGCTGGCCGGCCATCTTTTTCGTGAGAATCAGACCGCCGGAGAACTGATACTTGATAACAACGACCTGGAGCGTGAACGCGGCATCACAATATTGTCCAAAAACGTATCCATCGACTATAAAGGTTACAAAATCAACATCATCGACACCCCGGGCCACGCCGACTTCGGCGGCGAGGTGGAGCGCGTGCTGAACATGGCCGACGGCTGCCTGCTGCTGGTGGACGCCTTCGAGGGACCGATGCCCCAGACACGCTTCGTCCTGCAGAAGGCCATTGAGATGGGTCTCAAGCCCGTGGTTGTCATCAATAAGGTGGACAAGCCCAACTGCCGCCCGGAAGAGGTGCAGGAAATGGTTTTCGACCTCATGTTCAGCCTCGATGCCACTGAGGAGCAGCTCGATTTCCCCACCCTCTACGGCTCGGCCAAGCAGGGCTGGATGAGCACAGACTACAAGCAGCCCACCGACAACATCCTCCCGCTGCTCGACGCCATCCTTGAGTATATTCCCGGCCCGGAAGAGAACCCCGGCGACGCCCAGATGCTCATCACCTCGCTGGACTACTCCAAGTACGTTGGCCGCATCGCCATCGGACGTGTCCACCGCGGAGAACTCCGTGAGGGTCAGGAAATTGCCCTCTGCCGCAAGGACGGCTCTGTGGTGAAGCAGCGCATCAAGGAGCTTCACACCTTCGAAGGCATGGGCCGCAAGAAGGTTGAGCGCGTGGAGAACGGCGACATCTGTGCCCTCGTAGGTATCGAAGGGTTCGAAATCGGTGACACTATCGCGAGCGTCGACAATCCCGAACCGCTGCCGCGAATCGCCATCGACGAGCCAACCATGAGCATGACCTTCACCATCAACGACAGTCCCTTCTTCGGCCGCGACGGTAAGTATGTGACCTCGCGCCACATCGGCGACCGCCTCACCGCCGAACTCGACCGCAACCTCGCCCTGCGTGTTGAGAAGGGCAACAAGGAGGATGAATGGATTGTGTATGGCCGAGGCGTGCTGCACCTGTCGGTACTTATCGAAACCATGCGCCGCGAGGGCTACGAACTCCAGGTGGGTCAGCCCCAGGTGATTATCCGCGAAATTGATGGTGTGAAATGCGAGCCTGTCGAGCTGCTGACCATCAACGTCACCGAGGAAAGCGCCTCGAAAATGATTGACATGGTGACCCGCCGCAAGGGTGAACTCGTGGCCATGAACACCAAGAACGACCGCGTCCAGCTCGAGTTCCAAATCCCCTCGCGCGGCATCATAGGCCTGCGCTCCAACGTGCTCACCGCCTCCGGAGGTGAAGCCATCATGGCCCACCGATTCCTCGAATATCAACCCTGGAAGGGCGAAATCGAGCGTCGCACCAACGGCTCGCTCATAGCCATCGAAAGCGGTACGGCCTACGCCTACGCCATCGACAAGCTCCAGGACCGCGGCCGCTTCTTCATCTTCCCCCAGGAAGAGGTGTACGCCGGCCAGGTTGTGGGCGAGAATGCCAAAGATAACGACATCCCCGTAAACGTAACCAAGAGCAAGAAACTCACCAACATGCGCGCTTCGGGCGCCGACGACAAGGCCCGCATCGTGCCGCCGGTGGTGTTCAGTCTCGAAGAAGCGTTGGAATATATTAAAGAAGATGAGTATGTGGAGGTTACACCCCACCACATCCGTCTGCGCAAAATCATCCTTGACGAAACTGAGCGCAAGCGCGCCAACCGCTCCTGATGCCCATGAAACCCTACTCGCTCAATATCCGCGGGAGGCTGGTTGAATTCGACCGGCCCGCCGTGATGGGTATTGTCAACGTCACCGACAACTCGTTCTACGCCCCCTCGCGGGTGGAGGAGTCGGCCGTTGTGGACAGGGTAGGGGAGATGCTGGCAGCCGGTGCGACGTTTATCGACCTCGGGGCCTGCTCCACGCGCCCCGGCTCACTCCCGCCTGAGCCCGCCCTGGAGGCCGACCGCCTTTGTGGTGCCATCGCCGCCGTGCGCAGCGCTTTCGGGGAGGAGGTGCTGGTGAGCGCCGACACCTACCGCGCCGCGGTGGCACGCATGGCCGTGGAAGTGGGAGCGGACATAGTCAATGACGTGGGCGGAGGTACGCTGGACCCCGATATGTTCGCCACTGTGGCAGCCCTGCGGGTACCCTATGTACTGATGCACATGCGCGGGACGCCCGACACCATGCAGTCCCTGACGGACTATACGGACGTTGCCGCCGACGTCATCGCCGACCTCAGCCATAAGCTCCGCGCACTTTCGGAGGCTGGTGTGGCCGACGTGATAATCGACCCCGGCTTCGGCTTTGCAAAGACCCTGCGGCAGAACTATCAGTTGCTGAGCCGGTTGCGCGCTTTCGAGGTGCTCGGGAAGCCCGTGCTGGTAGGGATGTCGCACAAGTCGATGCTCCGCAGCGTAGCCTCCGACACGCGGGCAGCAACCACTGCCGCAAACATGGCGGCCCTCCAGGGGGGTGCAGCCATCCTTCGCGTACATGAGGTAGAAGATGCCGTGGCTGCCGTCAATGTTTTCAATATGCTCACTCAAGAACAAGCCTGACTATGGAATTCGGAATCAAAGACGCCATCGATGTTTTCCTGTTCGCGGTAATGCTTTTCTACATCTACCGCCTCATGAAGGAGTCCGGCACCATAAATATATTCTATGGTGTGCTGGCTTTCATTGTGTTGTGGGTCCTGGCCTCCGAAATTTTTGCCATGCGCCTGATCGGCACCATCCTGGACCGCTTCATGGCCATAGGCCTCATCATCCTTGTAATCCTGTTTCAAGAGCCTATAAAGCGCTTTCTGGTTGAGGTGGGTTCTCACCGCCGCTGGCAGTTCCTGCGCAAAATCTTCCATCACCACAAAGAGGAGATGGATGCCAAGGCGCTGGCGTGGGTCATGCCGATTGTGTATGCGTGCATGAACATGTCCAAGAGTAAGACCGGCGCGCTGATAGTTATAGAGCAGTCCATACCGCTGGACACTTACGCTGCTACGGGCGATATTATCGACGCCGACGTCAACACCCGCCTGATAGAGAACATCTTCTTCAAGAACTCGCCCCTGCACGACGGCGCCATGATTATCGCCCACATGCGCATCGAGGCCGCCGGATGCATCCTGCCCGTGAGCCATGATGCCGACGTTCCCCGGTCGCTGGGCCTGCGCCACCGTTCGGCACTCGGCATTGCCCAGGCAACGGACGCAGTGGCCGTAGTGGTGTCGGAAGAAACCGGCAACATATCCATAGCCCACCGCGGAAAGCTCACAACCCGACTGAGTTCCACCGAGTTGGAGCATCGCCTCAACGCCATCGCCATCGTCAATGCAAAGTAGGCCACGATGGAAAGGCTCTGAAAGAATTCCGGTAATTTTTAATTGATAACGCCTTTATCTATACGAAATTATGTCCATCCCTCCTCTGGCGGAACGCTTGCGTCCGCGTAGTCTCGACGAATATATCGGCCAGCAGCATCTGGTTGGCCCCGGCGCCATTTTCCGGCGCATGATCGACACCGGGAACATCCCCTCGTTTATCCTGTGGGGCCCTCCGGGCGTGGGTAAGACTACGCTTGCGCGCATCATCGCCAACACCACCAAATCGTCGTTCTATACCCTTTCGGCAGTGACCTCCGGTGTCAAGGACGTCCGCGAAGTGATAGAGCGCTGTAAGGCCGAAGCCCAGGGAATGTTCTCCAAGGGGCGGCCAATCCTCTTTATCGACGAAATTCACCGATTCAGCAAGTCGCAGCAGGATTCGCTGCTGGGAGCGGTGGAGAACGGAACCGTGACCCTCATCGGAGCAACCACGGAGAATCCTTCGTTCGAGGTGATTCGTCCGCTTCTCTCCCGCGCGCAGGTTTACACCCTCAAGCCCCTTGAGGCCGACGACCTGCAGGTGCTCCTGGACCGCGCCATCAAGGAGGACGAGTACCTCTCGCGGGTGAAGGTGCACGTAGAGCAAACCGAGGCCCTCTTCCGCTACAGCGGCGGGGATGCCCGCAAGCTGCTCAACATCCTGGACCTGCTGCAGCAGAGCACTCCCTTAGGCGAGGACATCTACATCAACGACAAGGTAATCACCGAGCGCCTGCAGGAGAATCCTCAGGCCTATGATAAGAATGGAGAGATGCACTACGACATCATCTCCGCCTTCATAAAATCCATCCGCGGGAGCGACCCCGATGCAGCCGTCTACTGGCTCGCACGCATGATTGCCGGCGGCGAGGACCCTGAGTTCATTGCCCGACGGATGGTCATCCTTGCCGCCGAGGACATAGGTCTGGCCAACCCCAACGCCATAATCATCGCCAACACCTGCTTTGATGTGATTCAGAAAATCGGCATGCCCGAGGGCCGTATACCTCTGTCGGAATGTGCCATCTACCTGGCCACATCGCCCAAGAGCAACTCCGCCTACATGGCCATCAACAACGCCCTGGCAGAGGTTGAAAAAAGCGGCAACCTGCCCGTGCCGCTGCATATCCGAAATGCGCCCACGTCGCTGATGAAGAAGCTGGGTTACGGCGAAAATTACAAGTACGCCCACGACTACCCGGGCAACTTCGTGCGCCAGCAGTTCCGCCCCGACGCCATCAAGGACACCGTGTTCTGGAACCCATGCTCCAATCCCTCCGAGGACGCTATGGCCGCCCGCCAGCGCTCGCGCTGGGGAGAGGATTAATTCATAATGCATTTCAAAGAACGGAGTTTGGGAAATTTTTCTTATCTTTGAGCAAAATTTATGCCCATGAAGCCGAAGGACGAAGAAAATGAAGACCTCATTGCCCGTCTGCGCGAGCCCTCAACGGTTCGTGCAGCCTTCGCTGACCTCATAGCGGCCTACTCCGAGCAACTTTATTGGCAGATTCGGCGACTGGTCCAAAACCACGACGACGCCAACGACGTGCTCCAGAACACCTTCCTCAAAGCATGGAGTAACATCGAAAATTTCCGCGGCGAGGCCAAACTTTCAACCTGGCTCCACAAAATCGCCATCAATGAAAGTCTCTCCTTCATAGAACGTGAAAAGAAGCACGAAGGGGTGTCGCTTGACGATGAAGATTCAACCGTAGCCGCAAACGTAGAAGCCGACGAGGATTTCGACGGCAACCAGCTGGCCGAGAATCTGAACAAAGCGGTGCAATCGCTTCCCGAAAAGCAGCGGCTGGTGTTCAACATGAAGTACTTCGACAACATGAAGTACGAGCGCATATCCGAAATTCTCGGCACCTCGGTAGGTGCACTGAAAGCCTCGTACCACTTGGCCGTCAAAAAAATAGAGCAGTTTTTCCAAGATCTCGATTAAACCTCACCCGCGTTTATCCGTCTAAATACAAAGAAACAAAAAATGAACAACATGAGCGAAAAAATACTTGACAAATGCACCGAGAGTGGGCTGGCCACTCCGTCGGCCGGTCGAAGTGTGCCCGAGGGCTATTTCGCTGAGTTCAACCGCCGCATGGCCGACATGCTCCCGGACCGTCCCGAGCTGGAACGTCCCGATGAGTACTACTGCGCCCAGCGGCGCACCTTCTGGCAGAAAGTGCGCCCCTATGTGTATATGGCGGCCATGTTTGCCGGCATCTGGCTCATGCTCCAGATGTTCAACATGATGGGTAACGCAGGGAAGCTCGAGCCCATGGAGGATAATCCCGTCCTGGCCGAAGCTTTGAGCAACGACGAGTTCGTGTACGATTATATATACGACGATATGGATTCCTGGGACCTGGTCAACACCTACTTCGACGCCGATGACAGTTTCGACTACCTCGAATCCGACTTCCATTCCACCATATAAATCTACTCCCTATGGTTACCCCACGTCTGATCATCAGCTCTCTTGTCCTTTCCTTCTGCGCATCGGTGGTGCCGGTGACGGTTCACGCCCAGCAAGAACTCACTCCCGAGGACCGCGACCGGTATGTGACCCAGGTGCGCGCCTATAAGCACCGCTTCCTGGTGAAGGAACTCGACCTTAGCAAAGAAGCCCAGCGCACCTTCTTCCCCCTGTACGACCAGATGGAGGATGAGCTGATGCAGATGCAACTGGAGTCGCGCGCGCTCGAACGCAAGGTAGCCGACGACGAGGACGCTTCCGCAACCGAGCTCGAAGCCGCCGCGGCCTCTGTCTATGGCCAGAAGGAGCGCGAAGGGAAGCTGGAGATGGAGTACTTCGAGAAGTTCAAGGACATCCTGACGCCCCGCCAGCTGTTGAAACTCAAATCGTCCGAAAAGAAATTCAACCAGTCGCTGATGAAGCATCGGAAACACCGCCCCGATAAAAACGACTGACACATTGAAAGCCGAGCCCACAGGCCCGGCTTTGTTATTTGATTTACGCCCGGTTTCAGGTTTGGGTTATATGGTTTTTTACCTTTGTGGTTAACCAAATGACTTGATGCAGTCTCCTTTAAGAATCAACAATGAAAGGTGCCTGCGACAGGTTAATCGGGTATGTTTTCCACTATCTTGTAAGCTTCCAGATTGCCGAGTTTTGCAGCCTTAACCAAGTATTCATTTGCCTTGGAGGTGTTGATTTTTACGCCGTCACCTTTGCGGTAGAGATTTCCGAGCCGTGCATATACTAATGCAAGAGCGGAATCAGGAAGTTTTCCACCTGCGATTATCGGTTCGTAACATTTACTGATGAAATCGCCGGAGTGGTTTAGAAACTCATCGTTATAGCTCATGCTCCCAAGATAGAAAAGCGACCATTCATCTCCATTCTGGGCTGCAACTGTTCTTGCAGGCAGCCCTGCTTTATAACCCTGTTGATAGATAGGTTCTGCTTTCAGTTTTTCGCCGTATTTGTCATTAAAAGTGTCCACAAGCGTCATGCCGTTCCGCATAAATGCCGTCTGCACATCGTCGCCGAAACGTTCGCCACGAATGGGCAACATGAGATTTGAGCGAGCAAAATCGCTACCAAGCTCACCTCCAACATATGTCCAGAAAAATGCATCAGGCATGTTAACATTGCCAAACCACTGGCGTTGAAGAGAATAGCCATATTTTTGAGCCCCGGCAGCATCGCCGAGCGAAGCCGCCTGCTGGTAATATTCGCAGGCTTTGGTGCGGTCTTTCTTCACTCCGTGTCCATCTTCATACATTCCGCCGATGATGGTCAGGGCGTAGGGAATATGATTCGGCCCCGCAGCATTGAAATACTTCAGTGCCTTGTTGTAATCGTTCTTACTGTTATAGTATATTCCGAGATAATCATTTGCCCTTTTGATGCGGTTGTTGGCTGCGGATTCCATCATTCGCACGCCTTCCGCTTCTTTTCCGGGAAACATATAAGCCGTCTTATAAAAGGTATATAGATTGCCGAGTTCTGCCATAGCGTTGTAGTTTTTGCCTGCAACTAATTGGAGGCAGCGGGCAGCGAGTTCGGGGCTCCATGTTTTATGGTAAAGTGCCTTGTCAACAACTTGGTCGGGCGTCAGCTTTCCTTGTGCATATGCCTTCTGGACTGACTCATACAATGCATCGGCTTTTCGCTGGGCTGCGGGTGACACAGTGACATGCACTTCTTTTGGGGTGATGTATCTTCTTTTGGAGGGAGTTTTAGCGGATGCCGATATCTGAAAAGACATAGCCAAAATCAGGATTGATAAGGTTGCAAAAGCAGTTTTCATTTTAGAAATATTAGCGATATAGTAAAGTCTCGATAATATTACATTTTTATCCGTACGAATGTTCACGACGAAGCAACTGATTGCCTACAATGATAAATGATACAGGGGCTAAAACAAGCGGAGGCCGGGGTGCGGGCCCGGCCTCCGGCGTGTTATCGCGGGGGATTATTCTGCGGGGGGATTGAGAAGGTCTTTAACGACGTTGTACTTCTCGGTGAATTCCTTGGTCTTTTCGGGATCCTTGGCGATGTTGCCGTAGTAGAGGATTTCGAAAGAGTATGCTTCCTTGTAGAGGTTGAGAGCATCCTTATTGTCGGCCGACATGTTTGCGGGGTCAGCGTCGAGCATCTCAAGCACCTTGTCGTAGGATTCGATTGCGGCTGCGTTAGGCATCTTGTTGTTGGATGCGATGTGCAGACGTCCCTGGCGCTGGAAGAAGGCGGGCTGGGGTTCGCCGCGCTCAATCACTTCGCCGATGTAGCTCAGACCGCGGTTGGCCAGGTCGAGAGCCTGTACGCTGTCGGGGTCGTTGAGGGCTGCGTTGAGGTAGCGGCCGGACATACCGAAGAGGTCGGTCAGCGAGGGGCTTTCCTGCAGCTTGAGGTATGCGTCGTAAGCCTCGGCGGACTTGGCGTACTGCTTGTTCTGGGAGTAGACGGTGGAGAGGTTCTTGAGCAGGTCGCCGTTGGTGGGATCTTTCTCGGCTGCGGTTTCGTACATTGCGATAGCCTCAGCGTCGCGGCCAACGCCGTTGAGTGCTTCGGCGTAGGTTACATAGTCGTTGGTGGTGAAGGTAGCTTCGGGGTTGGCGGCAAAGAATTTCTCTGCAGCTGCAACAGCCTCTTCGAAGCGTTCCATCTTTACGAGGTCGAGGAAAACCATGCGCTGAGCCTGGAAGTTGTTGGGCTCCTGAGCAAGAATTTCCTGAGCGATCTGGAGGGATTCGGGATATTTCTCACCCCAGTAGAGGAGCACCGAATAGCGGGCCTTGTCCTCGGGGAAGTGGTTGGGGTTCTGGATGTAGGTTCCGTAGAGGTCGGAAGCCTTGCGCCAGTAGTTGGCCTTGAAGTATTTTTCGGCGAGTTCACGCTGAATCATAGCGGATTCGGGGTGATCCTTGAGGTATTCTTCGAGGCGGTTGATGGCGAACTGGGGGTTCACGAAGAAGTATGCGTTGGCATATTTCACGTAGCCTTCGGCGGAGTTCTTGTCGTTGTAGATGGCGTTTTCGTAGCGGCCTGCAGCGCTGCCGTAGTCCTTCTGGTCCATGAGCATGTCGCCTTCGAGCACGTAGATAGCGGAAGCCTGGTTCTTGGAGTCCTTACGGGCCTTTTCGATGTTCTTGGTGATTTCCTTGGCGTACTTTACGGGGTCGGCGTTATAGTAGGCGCGTGCGATAGAAACGGAAATTTCAGCGTTCTTCTTTGCAAGGCTGCCGGCCTTCTTGAAGTTCTCGGAGGCTGCGGATTCGTTGCCGTTGAGGAGGTCGAGGGCGCCCATACCTACATAGTTATATGCATTTTCGGGGTCGATTGAGATGCCCTTTTCGAAGAAGCCCTTGGCGGCTGCCTTGTCGTTTTGCTCCAGCGCTACCTGACCCATGTAGTAGTTGGCCAGAGATTTGTCGGTGGAAGCGTCGCCGATGGTACGGTCGAGGATGGTCTTTGCGTTGTTGAGCTGACCGGCCTTGTAGTACTCGATACCATCTTTGTAGCCCTGAGTCTGGGCGCTCACCGCAAGGGTGCCCGCCAAAATCAAGGATAAGAAAAGCTTGATTTTCATTGTGTGATTGACTTATTAGTTGTTTTGATTTTATTTCGTGTTGATGTTTCCTATTATCTAACGCATTCGGTGGCTGAATATTATTCCTCGCCGCCCACGAGCTCAACCTGCTGGATGCTTACCTTGGCGGGCAGGATGCCGGTTTTGAGGATAATTTTCTGGCCGGTGGGACCGGTGACGAAGGAGTAGAAACCTCCGGCCACGTTGGATGTAGAGGCCGTGGTCACCATATATATCTGGCGGAAGAAGGGGTATGTTCCGTCGAAGATGTTCTGCTGGTAGGGTTTGTATGCGCGCACGTCGTCGTTGCGGTTCACGGCCAGTACCTTCACTTTCTGGGTGAGGTCGGGGCTGGTGACGGCGCCCTCGGAGAGCATGTCCTTGGCCAGGTCCTCGGAGCTGATGTCGGCGGCGTCCATGTCGGATGTAATCCAGCTGACGCCCAGCACGCCGATGGCGTTCTTGTCGGCTTCCACGGCCTTGAATACGTCGCGGATGGAACCGGCTTCATATACATTGGGAGCCAGCGGACGGCCACCAAGGATTGAGTCGGTGAGGTATGTGGCAAGCGATGAGCCGGATTTGTCCACCACAACCTTGATTGCACCGAGCTTAGAGGGTTCGAGGTCGTTCCAGTTAGGCGTTTCGCCGGAAAGGATGTCGGCTACTTCGTTGACGGTGACCTTGTTGACGGTGTTTGCGGGGTTCACAATCAGAGCCACGGCGTCCACGGCGATTTTAGCCGTGCGTACGACGACGTTGGTCTTGCGCTCCTGCTTGTACTTTGCCTTGAGGGCGCGTTTTTCGTCCTGGGTGAGGTCGCGTGAGATCACCACGGTGCGGGTGTTGAGGCTGAACAGTGAGTCCAGCGCCTCGCTCTGCGTGCCGTAGCGCACCAGAATGTGGGCTTCGGGGTATTGATATTCGAACACGTCCACCTCCTGTTCGAAAATGTTTTCGAACGTGTTGTCGCACACCAGGGTAGCGGTGCCTGATGTGGGGGAATTGGCTTTTTTCTCGTACTTCATGCACGAGCTGAGGCCGGCGGCCAGCAGCAGGCCACCCGCCAGGGCTATTGAGAGTTGTCGTAATGCCATATCACTTTATTCCTTTAGCGGCGCGCCATGCGCGGAAGAGTCCGTAAATAATGAGCATGATGCCGACCACATAGCGTGTCCAGGCCCAGTCGGAGTTCCATTGGAAGTAGTTGATGAGCAACAGGATGCCCACGCCTACATATACAATAATCATGATGATACCGAAAATGGTACCCATCACGCGGTTGGGGGATGCGTTTTCGCGTTCTTCGATTCGCTGGCGGCGACGTTCTTCGGGGGTTGGAATGTTCGTTTCCATGATAGTCTTTTTGGTTAAATGTCAGTTATGCCGGTTGTATAAACCTTACATTATTAACATTCACTTTTGCATTAAAGTTCGGACCTGAGGCCCCCTTTGCTGCTTTTACTCCGCTAAATTACTAAAAAAAGCCGATATGCCGTAATTTTATACCAAAAAAATCAGCGCGGCGGTCAAAAAATCATCTGAAGAATGGTTGCCGGCCGTTTTCGCCAATGCGGAGTCCGCGCAGGAAGTCGGCGGCGTCCATGGGTCGTTTGCCGGCGGGCTGGACGGTGATCAGTTCGATTGCGCCGTCGGAAGTACCGGCATATGCGTGCCCGTGGTCAAGCACTAACTGTCCTTCGCTCAGGCGTTTACCGCCGTAAGCATGTGCCTTTGAGGTTTTGAGAATCTTCACGGTGGACACCTCTTCGCCGTCGGCTCCTCCGAGAGTGAGCGAGGCCCATGCGGCCGGGTAGGGCGCGAGGCCGCGCACGTGGTTGTGAATCTCGGCGACAGTACGGCTCCAGTCTATGTGGCAGTCGTCCTTGAAAATCTTGGGTGCGGGGGTGGGCTCGAGGCCTTTCAGCAGCTCGTCCTGAGGGATGGTGTGGAGGTTGCCGGCGAGGATATCGTCGACGGTGCGGAGGGTAAGTCGGGCGCCCAGGGCCATCAGGCGGTCGTGGACAGAGCCTGCGTCCTCGTCGGGTCCCACTTCGATGGCTTCGCGGCTGATGATGTCGCCGGTGTCGATTTCGTGCTTGAGGAAGAAGGTTGTGACGCCCGTTTCGGTTTCCCCGGCCATGATGGCGCGGTTGATGGGGGCGGCTCCGCGGTACTTCGGCAACAGCGAGCCGTGGAGGTTGAAGGTGCCAAGCCGGGGCATGGTCCACACCACTTCCGGCAGCATGCGGAAGGCGATGACTATGAAGAGGTCGGCATCTATGGCGTGCAGGGCATCCACAAATGCCTCATCCTTAAGGCGTTCGGGCTGGAGCAGGGGGAGGCTGTGGGCTAAGGCATACTCCTTGACGGCTGACATGGAGAGCTTCTTGCCGCGACCGGCCGGCTTGTCGGGCATCGTAACTACGGCTGCAACATTGTAGCCTCCGCTTACGAGCGCGTCGAGGCTGGCCACAGCGAATTCGGGCGTGCCGAAAAATACTATCTTGAGGTCGTTCTTATTCATTTTCAGGGTTTTGGCCGGCAACCGAGGCCTCCATGGCTTGCCAGAGCGTATCGGAGGGTACGGGCGCGGTGATGTCGATAAGTTTGTGGGACACAGGGTGCTCGAAGCGGATATTGCGCGCGTGGAGGGATATGCTTCCGTCAGGATTGCTGCGCTTGTCGCCGTACTTGAGGTCGCCTTTTATGGGGCATCCGATGCTTGAAAGCTGGACGCGGATCTGGTGCTTGCGGCCGGTGAACAGACGCACTTCGAGCAAGTTGTAGCGGTCGGATCTGCCGATGATTCTGTAAGCAAGACTGGCTTCCTTGGCGCCCTCGGTCGGGGCAGGGTAGGCGTAGGACTTGTTGTTGCGCTCCACCGATTTAATATAATGTGTGAGGGTATCCTCGGGCTTTTGTGGCGTTCCGCGGGTGATGGCCCAGTAGGTTTTATGCACATCTCCGGCGGCAAACATGGCATTGAGTCGGGAGAGGGCCTTGGATGTCTTGGCGAACACCACCACGCCGGACACCGGCCGGTCCAGACGGTGCACCACGCCCATGAACACATTGCCGGGCTTGCCGTCGCGCTCCTTAATCAGGCGCTTGAGCGATTCGGACAGCGGCTCGTCGCCCGTCTTATCGCCCTGGACAATCTCGCCCGGAGCCTTGTTTACAATAATTATATGGTTGTCTTCGTAGAGTATTTCCATCAAGTTCGATTTTCACCGCAAAGATAAACAAAAAAACCGACATTATCGAAAAATATCCCGGGCTTGAAAATTTCGTTTTTCGTGGAAAGGTTTGGAAATGCCGAAAAAATGTTGTACCTTTGCGGTGCTTTTTAGCATCCCCGTGTGATGGGAAATTAAGAAGCAGTCTTAATTTTTAGTAACACAATCACTTACGCAAAAATGAAAGTATTCGAACTTGCGGCTACCCCCCGCACCGCCCTCGGCAAGAAGGCAACCAAGGCACTTCGCCAGCAGAATCTCATCCCCGTTGTGCTCAACGGCGGCGAAATCATCGAACTCCCCTACAACGGCACCCTCAAAGAAGGTGAAAAAATCGTAGAAATCGGCAACGGCAAAGGCCTGATCACCACCGACCTCGCAGTAACTCAGGACGCAGTCCGCAAGCTCGTCTACACCCCCGATATCTTCGCTATCGAACTCGATATCAACGGCGACAAGCGCATGGCCGTGCTCAAGGACATCCAGTTCCACCCCGTTAAGGACAACATCCTCCACATGGACCTCCTCGAAGTGAAGGAAGGCAAGCCCGTAACCATGGAAGTGCCCGTTAAGCTCGACGGTCACGCCGAAGGTGTTAAGGCCGGTGGTAAGCTCCAGCTGGCCATGAAGAAGATGAAAGTTCGCGCTCCCTACACCGCTATCCCCGAGCGTCTGGTAATCAACGTGGACAACCTCGGCCTGGGCAAGACCCTCCAGGTTGGCGAACTCCACTTCGAAGGCCTCGAACTGGTCAACGCCAAGAACGCCGTAGTTTGCGCCGTTGCCCTGACCCGCGCCGCCCGTGGTGCCGCCGCTGCTGCAGCTGCAGGTAAGTAATCTGATTTTCAACCCGTGCTATGAAATATCTCATTGTCGGGTTGGGGAACATAGGCGACGAATATCGCTACACGCGACATAACATCGGCTTTATGATATTGGACGCCTTTGCACAGGCGTCCAATTTTTCTTTCTCCACCGAGCGCTACGGCGACGTGGCCCGCGGAAGGGTGAAGAACAAGCAGGTCGTCCTCCTCAAACCCTCCACATACATGAACCTAAGCGGCAACGCCGTGCGCTACTGGAAAGAGCACGAAGGCGTCGACCTGGACCACATCCTGGTGGTAGTCGACGATATTGCCCTGCCCGTAGGAGCCATACGCATCAAGGGCCGCGGCAGCGACGCCGGACACAACGGCCTGAAGAATATTGCAGCCATGCTGGGCACCGACGCCTACCCCCGCCTGCGCTTCGGCGTGGGCAACGACTTTCCGCGCGGATGTCAGATTGACTACGTGCTGGGGCGCTTCCCCGCCGATGAGATGACGCTTGTCAACGAACGAATCGGCGTAGCCTGCGAGGCAATCAAGGAGTATGTTCTGGCCGGGCTCGGAAACGCCATGTGCAAGTTCAACAACAAGTAAGCGATGAAAGTGAGCCTGCTCATCTCCACCTACAACCGCCCCGATGCGCTGGAGGCATGCCTGCGGTCGGTACTGCGGCAAACCTGTGTGCCGGACGAGATTATTGTCGGCGACGACGGCTCGGGGCCCGAAACGCGGCGCCTGGTGGAGCAGTTGCAGGCCGAACATCCCGGGGCGGTCATTCTCTACGAGTGGCAGGAGGACCGCGGCTTCCGGCTGGCCCGGATGCGAAACCGCTGCATTGCCCGGGCAACCGGTGAGTACATAATCCAGATCGACGGCGACCTGATTCTGAGCCGCCATTTTGTGGCCGACCACGTGGCGCTCGCCCGGCCGGGTTATTATGTCCGTGGCGGAAGAATACGCCTGGCGGAAAAATCTACCGCCAGGCTGCTGCAAACGCAGGCTCCATTGCGGTTCTACACCCCTTGGCGCCCGGCAATCCACCACGACAGCCTCAAGGCCGTCCGCATGCCGCTGCTGGGACGCATCATCTCGCCCCACTATAAAAGGGCCACAACCGGCCTGGGCGCGAACACAGCCTTCTGGCGCAGCGACCTCCTGCGTGTCAACGGCTACGACGAGAACTTCGAGGGCTGGGGCGGCGAGGACAACGACATAGAACTGCGCCTGCGGGCCGTTGGGGTCAGGTCGTTCAAACTATTCCACCTCGGCCTCGCATTCCACCTATACCACGGCGAGAGCTCCAATCCGCATTACAACCAAATCAAACAATACATCACCGCCAAGCTGGCACGCAAGGAATACGTAGCCTGCAACGGCATCGAAAAACATGAACGAAGTCAGAATAGATAAGTGGCTGTGGGCCATGCGAATATATAAAACGCGCACCATTGCGACGGATGCCTGCAAGAAGGGTCGCGTCACCGTGGGCGACAATCCCAACCCCGTCAAGCCCTCGCGCGCCATCACCGTGGGCGACATTATTCATGTGCGCAAGTCGCCCGTGACGTTCACCTTCCGCGTGCTGGCCGTTACCGAGAACCGCCTCGGCGCGCGTCTGGTGCCCCAGTACATGGAGAACCTCACCCCACAGAGCGAGTACGACCTCCTGGAGGTGGTGAAGATTTCCGGATTTATCGACCGTCGCAAGGGCCTCGGACGTCCCACCAAGCGCGAGGGTCGCGAACTGTCCAAGTTCACCAGCGAGGCCGCCGACGACGGGTGGGATTTCGACTTCGATTTCGATGAAGACCTTGACGACGACACCGACGACACTCAAGCGCAAACCCAAAACTGACCGTTATGACATTTGACGAGCTTGCCCTCAGCGACGAAATACTCGATGCCCTCGACTCGATGGGTTTCGAACAGTGCACCCCGGTGCAAGAACAGGCCATCGGCATAGTGCTCGACGGCTACGACCTCATTGCCTGCGCCCAGACCGGCACGGGCAAAACGGCCGCATACCTTCTGCCCATCATCGACCTGCTGGCCGAGCGCCCGCGTGCCGACAGGAAGGTGAAATGCGTCATCATGGTGCCCACCCATGAGCTGGCCCAGCAGATCGACCGCCAGATGGAGGGCTTTTCCTACTTCCTGCCCGTGAGCAGCCTGGCCATCCACGGCGGCAACGACGGCAAGGCCTTCGCCCAGCAGCAACATGCCCTGCGTGCCGGCGCCGACATGGTCATCGCGACCCCCGGGCGCCTGCTGGCCCACATGAAGATGGGCTATGTGGACCTCTCCGGCGTCGAATTCTTCGTTCTGGACGAGGCCGACCGTATGCTCGACATGGGTTTCTACGACGACATCATGCGCATCGTCCGCCAGCTCCCCTCCGACCGCCAGACGCTCATGTTCTCCGCAACCATGCCGGCGCAGATCCGCAAGATGGCCAACGATATTCTCTACGAGCCCAAGGAGGTGAAGATTGCCATTTCCAAGCCCGCCGAGAAGGTGCAGCAGTCGGTGTTCATATGCCATGAGTACCAGAAAACCGACCTCCTGAAGAATCTTTTTAAGCAGGGTTTCAACAAAAAGGTCATCGTTTTTGCTGGTTCCAAGCTGAAGGTGCACGAACTCACCCAGTCGTTGCGCCGCGACCGCTGGAAGGCTGCCGAGATGCACTCCGACCTCGATCAGGCCGCGCGCGAAAAGGTAATTCACGACTTCCGCAACGGCCGCATCGACATCCTCATTGCCACCGACATCCTCTCCCGCGGCATCGACATCGACGACATCACCATGGTGGTCAACTACGACGTCCCCGGCGAGGCCGAGGACTATGTGCACCGCATCGGACGCACCGCCCGAGCCGGAAGCGAGGGCAAAGCCGTCACCTTCGTGGGCGAGCGCGACCAACCCCGCTTCGCCCGCATCGAACGTTTCCTCAAAATCGAAGTCCCCCGCGAAGAAGTGCCCTCCGAACTGGGCGACACTCCCTCCTACCAGCCCGACCGCCGCACCGACGGCCGCCGCGGCTCCAAGCGCCCCTCCAAGCCTAAGCAGCGCACCCCCAAAGAGGCCCAACCGGCTAAAGAAGCCAAAGCCGCCGCCCCCAAGACAGAAGCAGGCGAAGCCCCCGCTCCCGCAGCCGAAGGCCAAGACCGCCCCAAGAAGAAAAAACGCCGCTTTTACCGCCCCCGCAAATCTTAAACCCATGGAGTTAAATGGGAAAAACATCAATCGTTTAATCAGGTATCACCAATATCGTTTGAAACGTAACTGGAAGGATATCTGCTTAAAGATTTTGGCGTGGATTTACCTCCTTTCAGCATTTTGCATCTTTGCTAACTGCTTCTCATATAATATTATTATAGCTGATAAGCCATTAGGCTATTTCATCGTAGTTATAAAAGCGGTGGGTTACTATGCACTTTTCGTATTGGTAAATCATCTTTTGGTCGGTAAGATTATTTCTCACCAAATTCTATTTGTTATTGAAATTCTCGCAGTGTTGATGTTGTTCAGTTTGTTACTGACCGACGCAAGGCTGGAGAATTGTCTCTCTTTCTGAAAACCGGCTTTAGAGGCTGACTAATGAGGTTTGTCTTTGGGTGGAGGTGTGCTAAACTTTCTAAAATCTGCCATTTTGGCACCCCGCGGCTGTGGCATATTGTTTGCTATCGTTGTTATACTGATGCATGACAAACTGGCATGGTAAGAATAACGAAATTAACGAATTAACATAAAACGATATGCAAACAGGAAAAATCGGAGTTACAACCGAGAACATTTTCCCGGTAATCAAAAAATTCCTTTACAGCGACCACGAAATCTTCCTTCGTGAGCTCGTTTCTAATGCTGTGGACGCAACCCAGAAGTTGCGCACCCTCTCCGCCTTCGGCGACTTCAAGGGCGAAATCGGCGACATGGACGTGCGCGTCACCGTCGACAAGGAAGCCGGTACGCTCACCGTCAGCGACCACGGCATCGGCATGACCGCCGAGGACGTCGAGAAGTACATCAACCAGATCGCCTTCTCCGGCGCCGAAGAGTTCCTCAATAAATATAAAGACACCGCCACCAACATCATCGGCCATTTCGGCCTCGGATTCTATTCCGCCTTTATGGTGGCCAAGAAGGTTGTAATCAACTCGTTGAGCTACAAGGAAGGCGCAGAACCCGTGCGCTGGGAATGCGATGGCTCGCCCGAGTACTCAATGGGCAAGGGCGACCGCACCACCCGCGGCACCGACATCATCCTCTACATCGACGACGACAGCAAGGAGTTCCTCGAGCAAACCCGCGTGGACATGCTCCTGCGCAAGTATTGCCGTTTCATGCCTGTGCCC
The DNA here is from genome assembly GCA_964397235.1 of uncultured Bacteroides sp. Classification (GTDB taxonomy): domain Bacteria; phylum Bacteroidota; class Bacteroidia; order Bacteroidales; family Muribaculaceae; genus CAG-873. Next base: position 19,041 of record CAYNHP010000001.1, read on the forward strand.
GTAATCTCCGGAAAGGAGCTTGAATATAAGGACGGCAAGTGGGAGCCTACCGATAAGGACCTGATTATCAACAGCACCGAACCCGAGTGGACCAAGAAACCGTCGGAACTCACCGATCAGGACTATCTGAACTTCTACCACAACCTATACCCCGGCGAGGACGACCCCCTGTTCTGGATCCACCTCAATGTCGACTACCCGTTCAATCTCACGGGCATCCTCTACTTCCCCAAGATTAAGAACAACTTCGACATCAACAAGAACCGCATCCAGCTCTACTGCAACCAGGTATATGTAACCGACTCCGTGGAAGGCGTCGTACCCGAATTCATGATGCTCCTCCAGGGCGTAATCGACTCCCCGGACATCCCCCTGAACGTGAGCCGCTCCTACCTCCAGGCCGACACCGCCGTGAAGAAAATCTCCGGCTACATCACCAAGAAGGTCGCCGGACGTCTGGACGAACTCTTCCGCGCCGACCGCGCCGAGTTCGAAAAGAAGTGGGACGACATCCGCATCTTCATCGTCTACGGCATGCTGACCGACGAAAAATTCGCCGAAGCAGCCAAGAAGTTCCTCCTCCTGCGCGACGCTCAGGGCAAGTACTTCACCCTTGAGGAATATCGCGCTCTCGTAGAACCCGAGCAGACCGACTCCGAGGGCAACGTAGTTTACCTCTACGCCACCGATCCCGTTGCCCAGCACAGCTACATCGAGGCTGCCGAAAAGAAGGGCTATAATGTGCTCATCCTCGACGGCCAGCTCGACAACCACTTCGTAGGTCTGCTCGAGCGCATCGTGCCCAAAACTCAGATGGTGCGCGTGGATGCCGACATCACCGAGAACCTCATCCGCAAAGCCGACCGCAAGGTCGCGGACCTCACACCCGCTCAGCGCGCAATCCTGACCCAGCTCTTCCAGGACGCCACCGCCAAGGTCGAAAAAGCTAACTTCGTGGTGCAGTTCGAGGCACTTTCGGCTGATGCTCAGCCCGTTGTGCTCACTCAGAACGAATTCATGCGCCGAATGAAGGACATGGCCGCCATGCAGCCGGGTATGAACTTCTATGGCGAACTGCCCGATTCCTACACGCTGGTGGTCAACACCGAGCACCCGCTCGTAAAGGACATCACCGCCAAGGCCGACGCAGCTCTTGAGGCTACCGTAAGCCCCATTCTGGCCAAAATTGATGCCGACAACGCCGAGATAACCAAAATCCGCGAAGCCGCAGCCGGCAAGCCTTCGGCCGAAGACGACCAGAAGATGAAGGACCTCGAAAAGGCCGTGACCGACTCCCGCGCCGCCGAGTCCGACGCCATCAAGGCTTACGAGCCCTCCGCGCCCAATGTCGGCCAGCTCGTCGACCTCGCCCTGCTGGCCAACGGCCTCCTCAAGGGCTCAAACCTCAGCGAATTCATCGCCCGCTCCATCAGCATGATGAGCAAGCAGTAAAAAACTTCGAGATTAATCCCGATAAATCTCGATTACTCACGATAAATCTTGATAAATCAGGAAAAATCACGATTAGTCCCGATTAGTCCCGATTAGTCCTGATTAATCAAGAATTACACTAATTCCTATTTCTCCAAAGCCGTCTCCACCCTGGGGACGGCTTTGTCGTTGTCACAATTCCGACACGATAAGCTCGCGCGTGTATATAATAGGTGAAAAATTACTAACTTTGTGTCGCTGTTTCAGATAAATATCAATTCCATAATAATGAGAAAATTAGCTTTAATCTTTGTTGCATGTGTTCTGGCATTCCTGCCGGACAATGCAAACGCCGCCCCGGGAAGCCCCCTGCAGTTGCCTGAGAAAGGTATGGAGCAAGCCCGGTTCGACGCTCCCGTCCAAGCCTCGCAGCCTCTGTTCGGCGCTTGGGCAAATAAACACAAAGCATCTGCTTTTGCCAACAACACCCTCCTGTCGGAGGACTTCAGCCTCATGACCGAAGGTTCCGAGGCTTCTCCGTCGGCCAACGGCATTCAGGGCGAAATCCCCGCCGAACTCACCCACTCTCCCGGCTGGGAGGGAAAGACAGTCCGTCAGGCAGGCGGTTGCGTGATGTTGGACGACTTCACTCTCATGGTTCAGGGCAAGCCCATGGTGGTCCGCTACATGGATACGCCGCTGCTGGGCCTCAAGGCCACCGGCGCGATTTCGGTCAGCTTCCGCGCCCGTACAACCTCCGACGAGGGCGATACGTTCTACATCCTATGCGCCGAACACACCGGAACGAGTTCCAACACCCTTGCCACGCAGGACTTTCCCCTCTCCAAAGAGTGGCATGAGTACAATGTCGTGTTCACCGGATGCCCCGTCAACACCTTCCTTGAGTTCCAGTCGGAAGCCTCACCCTGTTTCGTGGACGACATCGTGGTGACCCTCATCCCCGAACTGGCAACTCCCAAGGTGCTTCCCGCCACGGACATCACCGACAAAGGCTTCCGAGCCAACTGGAGCGCAGTCGATGGCGCCACGGGCTATATCCTGAACACCAACATAATCCGCTCCTCGACCGGTCAGGACCCTTATTACCTGATTGACACTGAGTTCGAGCGAATCACCGAGGGCTCGGCTGAAACACCCATCCTGAAATACATCTACTCCTACCTGGACGAGTTTATCGACTACAAAGGATGGATTGCCTACTTCCCCATGTGGGCGGGCGAGGCCCTGGGTATATCCAACAGCTACCTCAACAGCTACGGCAACGGCTACCTGCAGTCGCCCGTGCTCGACCTCACCGCAAACGACGGCGAAGTGAGCATCGACATGCGGTATATGGCCAAGAACGTGGACATGTTCCAGATTTCGCTATACACCCAGCTCGAAACCGGCAAGATGTCGCTGCGCTCTACCCGTATGATTTACCCCCAGAAGAACGGCGACTGGGAGGACCTGAAAACTACCGTCAGCGGCGGTACGGCACGTAGCGTAATCGTTATCGTGCTCCCCGAAACCACCGAGGGCGACCTCATCATCGACCGCCTCAAGATGTGGCAGGACCTCCCCGCCGGTACGCGCTACACCATCCCCATGGCACGCACCATTGCCGAAACCAACTCGGCTTACGTTTCCACCGAGGATTGCAAGGCCGACGACCGCTTCAGCTACTCCGTGCAGGCCTATCGCGAACTCAACGGCACAACCTTCTACAGCCAGCTTTCGAACACCATCGTGGTCGGCGACGACTCCGATGAAGTGCCCGAGTCGCTCGGTAAGGCTCAGGTAAAGAGCACTGCCGTAGATGGCGGACGATTCACAGCCACATGGGAACCAGTGGCCAATGCAAACGCCTACGAAGTGTCCGTCTATCGCGAGCACTACTCCGACGGGCAGGAAAGCACCACGGTTCTCTTTGAAGATTTCAACACCATCAAAGTCGGCACCACCGACCTCGACCGCCCCAAAGCCATGAACGAGAGCGGCTACGACCGCCTGGACAAGTACACCAACATTCCCGGCTGGGAGGTGTTCCAGGGCTTCTACGTCGACGGCGCCGTGGGTATCCTCGGCTACTGGAGCATGGTCGGCGTGGGATGCTACATGAAGTCGCCCATCCTGGACCTCTCCGGCGATAACGGCAACATGATGCTCACCCTCAAGGTTGGCTCCGACTCCTACGAGCAGGGCGCAACAGTATACCTCGCCCACGACGACCCCGCCACCGGCAAGACCATCTACGACGACATCCTGCCTCTGGACGCCATGAAGAAAGGCATGCACAGTTTCATGCAGCCAATGAAGGGCGGCCGGGCCGACTCATACCTCGTGTTCTTCCCTTACGGCTACGGCCTGAGCTACTTCGACGACATCAAGCTAACCCAGAAGCTGCCTGCCGGTACCACCTCCACCCGCGTGACGGGCATCGTTACCGGCGCCACCTCCGTGACCCTCGCAGTACCAGCCGTGGTTGAAGGCGATAAGTATTACTACACCGTGCGCCCCATCTGGGTCGACGCCTACGATAAGGAGCGCGTCTCCGGCGCTACCTCCGAAAAGGCTTATATTGAGGGCCTTGTACGCACTGCCTCCTGCTCCGGAACCGTGAAGGATACCGAAGGAAATGCCGTGGCCGGCGCACAGCTGAAACTCTTCAGCGCCGACGACCCCGGACATGTCCTCACAGCCGAAGCCAACCGCTGGGGCAACTTCAGTGTGGAGAATGTTAGCGACTTCGATGCTCACTACGTGCTCCAGGCGTCTGCCGAGGGATTCTATTCCGCAACGGTTCAGGGACTTAAGTTCGAGGACGGCGCCGATGTGACGGACCTCGAGCTGGTGATGCGTCCCTCCGAGGGCGACAACGTGGTTGAGGTCGGAACTCCGACAGCTTCCTCCGTGGCCGGGCCCGCCTACCTGCAGTACAACAACTCCGACACCGAAACGCTCTATCCCGCATCGGCCATCGGCGTGCCCGCCGGAGCAAAGATTCTCTCAGTGGCCTACGACGGCTATTGCCCCACCCGCAAGGATGTTTCGTATAAGATGAATGTATATATGGAGAACGTCAAGGCCGGTTCGGCTGCCGACTTCGCGGCAGGCGCCATCACCCCGCGCGATGTTGCCGAAATGACGCCTTTCGCAGCCAAGACGGTAAAAATCGACGTCGTAGGCTCGAAGGAGGTGCCCGCTCAGCTCATGGCCTTCGAAAATGCCGACGGGTTTGAGTACGACGGCGGCGACCTCCGCGTCAGCGTCGCAAGCCGCGCGTCGAAGTTCAACGATGTTTACTTCCTCGTGGACGGCACCCGCACCGGCAAGTCGGCCTACCGCTACTATGCCGCCACGCCGTCGGACAACTGGAAAGTCAACGACGCCGGTATGCCCGTGGTCCGCATGACCTACCAAAAGCCCAGCGGAATTGTTGGCGAGGCAGTTGTGGGCAGCGACCTCCGCATTGCTGTTGAAGGCAACATGCTGACCGTCGGCACCGATGTGGAAACAGAAGCCGTTGTTTACAACGTTGCCGGCGTGGCCGTTGCAACAATCCACCTCCAGGCCGGAGCAGAGCAGAGCATCGAACTCTCCGCCGGAGTCTATATCGTAAACGGCATCAAAGTAATCGTCAAATAATCAATCAATTAATCAATATCCCGAGCCTCTTCCGGGGCTCGGGAGCAAAAATTCCTTTCATATGAAAAAGGCATTATCATTTTTCTTGCTGATTGCCTTGACCCTGCTGGGAGCACTCCCGGCCCGGGCCTTGGAGACAAAGCAAGTGGGCACGCCGTCGACAACGACGACCGGCAACCTGCCGTTCTACTCCATGAGTAAGTACGGCCAAGGAATTAACATTTACAAGAAAGAAGCTATCGGACTCGATGCCGGCAAGGTAATCAAGTCCCTGACTTTCCTTGGCACCATGGGAGCAGACGCCGATGGTAACACTATCCGCAGTCTTTCGGAGCTCGAAGTATACATCGGCAACACCACCTCGACCGATTTTAATTCGTTCATTGTAGATGGGGAACCCGAGAACAATACGCCAACTACTGTCGTAAACACCGAGAATATGACCAAGTTCTTCGCCCTGACCCAGGGACAGACTTTCGATTTCGAGTCGGGCGGAACAAAGGAAAATCCCATTGAAATCTTTAGCGTTGTCAGCGAGGAAGGCTTTGAGTACACCGGCGACAACATCGTACTTTACATAAGTGCCGGAGGTAAGGCAATCAATTGCTATTTTACCGTCTGCGCAACAACAAGTGGCATCAATTACCGCGCCCTTGGTGCTCACCGCGAGTCCAGTCACATCATTTCTGGCTACAGTATTTATACCAAAAAATGGTCGTCCGATGTAGACACAAAGAGCTATGCTCCTGTGATGATCATCGGCTACGAGGGTGACAAGCAGGTGGTTACCGCCGAGGTGTCAGGTAAGATCTATGGCTCCAAGAGCAATGCTTCCGGCCTTGCCGGCGCCACCGTGGAATTCGACGGCAAGACCACTACCACCGACAACTTCGGCAACTACAAGTTCACCGTCGACGACGTTGACGCCAACGCCACATATATTATAAAGGCTTCCGCTGAAGGCCACGAACCCGCCGAGCGCACAATCGACATCAAGTCCGGCGGCTCGTTCACCGGCATCGACCTCCGCCTGGAGAAAATCGCCGTACCCGCAACCCTCAGCGGCAAGGTACTCGTAAAGGGTACTACCGAAACTATTGCCGGCGCAACCCTCACCTTCAACGGCCAGACCCTCGTCAGCGGTACCGACGGTGCTTATAGCTTCGACGTTGCAAACATCGACGACATCGACACCAACGGTCTGCCTCTGACTGCCTCCATGAAGGGCTACAACCCCTTCTCCACAAACATCCGCCTCACCGGCGACCTGACTTACAATGTTGAAATGGAAGCCCTGCCCGAACTCCCCGGTACCGGCGTCCTGGTAGGCCAGTATGGCCTGACGGAGTACGAATACGTCCTCCCCTTCAATACCCTCGAAAACTATAGCGCTTCCGAGATGCTCTATCCCGCAGCTGCTCTTTCCGAAATGGCTGCCGGAACCAAAATCGGCTCCCTGTCGTTCTACGGCTACATCTCCGTACCCAGCACCGGTGGCGGCGACGAAGAGGAAGAGGGTAACGGTGATCTCACCTACGACTCCTTCTACGCTCCCGTCAAAAAAGCTGCTGAGGGCGAAGCGGAGGTAATATATAAGGGCTCCATCAAAATCTACATGTTCAACAGCGAAGCCGATGCATTCCCCCGCACCGGCGCCACCGCTACCGACCTCAGCGAGATGCCTCCCGTCTACGAGGGCAATGTGGCCTTCACCTACGAAGGCGCCAACAACGCTCCCGTACAGCTCATCAACGCTCAGTTCGATGTGCCCTTTGAGTACACAGGCAAGTCGCTGACTATCTGCGTGGTATCTAATTCAAAGTCGATGAAGATTGTCAACTTCGCCTACGATGCCACCTATACCCTGAACGCCCTCGCATGCAAGGGCAACTCTGCCGAGGCTGCCGGCGCTTACTCGCTCTACACCAAGGGCCTGCCCGTGGTCCGTTTCGGTCAGTTCGTACCCGTGGGCACTGTGGCCGGCGTGGTGACCGATGCTGTCACTGAAGCCGCTGTCGAAGGCGCTTCCGTAACTCTTGGCACCGGCGAAGATGCCGTAACCGCAACCACCGACGCCGACGGCGCCTATTCCCTGAAGATGCGCGGCATCGAATACGGTCAGGACTATCGTCTGGCCATCAGCGCCGGTAAATACAACGACTACGTTGAAGAAGTTTCGTTCACCGAAGCTGCTCCCGAAGTTACCAAGGACGTTGCGCTGACCTTCGGCGTAGTAATCTCCGGCGTTGTAACCAACGGCAAGACCCAGCAGCCCATGGCCGACGTTGAGGTTGTGCTCGGCGAAGGCGAAGATGCCCAGAAGTTCACCTCCGATGCTGAAGGCGCTTTCGTGTTCGAAGTGGACCCCGTCACCGAACTCTCCATGGCCCTTACCGCCAGCGCACCCGGCTTCAACGACTTCTCCACCACCATCGACCTGAGCAAGGTTGAGGGTAACGAAGTGACCGACGTTGCAGTTGTGATGGATGCTGAGGACGTAACCATCCCCTCCACCGCTACCGATCTCTCTGCCAAAGGCACTGCCAACTGCTACATCGTGGCTCCCGGCTCTACGGCATTCTTCGATGTGACCTACAAGGGCAACTCCACCACCGAGAAAGTGGGCGAAATCTCCGATGCTATGCTCGTATGGCAGGACTCCAAGGGCCTCATCGAATCTCTCGACTATGTCCCCGAAGAAAATGTAGTACTTATCAAGGTGGCCAACCGACCCGGTAACGCCGTCGTTTCGGTTATCGACACCTACGTGAACGTGCTCTGGAGCTGGCATATCTGGGTCACCGACTACGACTCCGACAACGATTTCACTACCGAACCCAACGACGCCGGCACCACCTGGACCTTCATGGACCGTAACCTCGGCGCAACCTCTATGGAGAAGGGTTCATTCGCCAACTACGGTATGCTCTACCAGTGGGGCCGTAAGGATCCCTTCCCCGGTGCGGCAGCCTTCACCGTTCAGAACGACGACTTCTCCTATGAGGAGGACGGCGAACCCACCCTCTACAACATGGCCGGCGACGAACTGCCCACTATCCTTGACCTGGTGCAGGTGGAAGGCACATGGGCACAGTCCATCAAGAACCCCATGTCCTTCTACAAGCTCTACCAGATCAACACCGGCGAAAAGGACGAGTATGGTCAGGAAATCAAGGAGGACGTTTATCCCACCCGCGACTGGACCGACGACAGCAACGATGATGCTTGGGGCGGCGTAAGCTTCAAGAAATCCATCTACGACCCCTCGCCCGTAGGCTACAAGGTGCCCGTTTGCGACGAAGCCGGTAACACCCCCTACGCATGGCTCGAATATGCAAAGATGACCTGGAACACCGAAGCCCGTGGCGCCGAACAGGATGGCCAGTGGTTCCCCGCTACCGGTACCCGCGTAAACTTCTCCGGCGGCCTCGACTGCTCCGAGAATGGCAACCCCTACAGCGGTCTGTGGATCGGTACGAAGGGCAAGGAAAGCGCCGACCTCGAGGCTAATCCTCAGCTCTACGCCCAGTACATGTTCATCATCAATGGCAAGCGTACCTTCAAGGTTAACAAAGACTCCCGCGCTCAGGGCATGTCGCTCCGCTGCGTACGCGAAGAAAACCCCAGTTCCGGCGTTGAGAATGTAGCCGTTGATGGCGTTGAAGTTGACGGTGCGGTCTACACCATCGCCGGCGTCAAAGTCCTCGATGCTGCTACTCCCGAAGCTGTCCGCACCCTCGCTCCCGGCATCTACGTCGCCAAGGGCAAGAAGTTCATGGTGAAGTAACAACCCTCTAACCCTCATATGCAAGGCTGCGCCACCCGCGCAGCCTTTGCTGTTTCTATACGGCAACTGTGCCAGAAATCCCTGAACAAGTCCCCAATGCCTCCAAAAAATATTGGTCATTGTGTAAGCAGCTTGTCCTTGTGACCCGCCTATCGTGGCCGAACGTAGTGAGGCGTGCCCGGCCTCCACCAGGCGGTTTGTTCCGGTGCAGGGCTTTAGCCCCTTAAACCTTACTTGCCATTGTATAGTCGCTGCTCCCCATGCCCCTCAGCGATTAATCTCGGTTAGTCCTATTCGCACGCGCTGAAATTTTTTTGCTTTTGTGCAATTTACTCTTGCATTTCGCGGAATTTTGTTGTATCTTTGCACTGTCAAACCGAAAGCAAAGAAAAGCCGCGGAGCGGCGTCGTTGTTGATAACCCCGGGCGCAGCGCGGGGTAAAACCAAGCAACCAAGATAGAGCCTCGATGAGGCAATGTTGTACCCGGCGTCCACCAGGCGGTTTGTTCCCGTGCAGGGCTTCAGCCCCTTAACCTTTAAACCTCTAAAGTAACTATGAAATTCAAACAAGAATGGTTCGAAATCCTCAACCACTACAACGCCCAAATCCGCGACGCCGTAATCGCCGCAGTTACAGTCTACTTCTACACCGGCGAGGAGCCCGTCTTCTCTGACGATGTCGCCTCGGTAGCATTCGCATTCATCCGCCTCGAAATCGACCGTGCCCGCCAGCGCCGTCAAAAACGGTTGGAGGGAAGGTTTCCGGACAGTACTACAAACGCCCAACCCGAGAACCCCAAAGTACCCGAAGCAGAACTCGATGTGGTAGTAGACTACTGGAACAAATCCATGGAAGGCAAAACGATTGCTCAAATAGAAAAGATACCACCCGAGAGTCAAACCCATGTAACCAGCCTTCTCCGAGAGCATGGCATCGATGCCGTTCGCACTGTCATTGACACAACGGCCATGAGCCGCCACTTCAACGGCGACAACCCGCGCCGCAAATCCGTCTCTTTCCAGTGGGTATTTTTCCCCGAGAACTTCCTTCGCATACTCAACCACCCCCTGCGAGCGTCCGCCTGACCAAATAGTCTTGCAAAAACACAAATATATACCGGTGACCCATAAAAAGAACGTTGGGCCCGGCGTGGGTCCAACGTTCTTTGAGGGGAGGGTATATCGGCTTGATCAGCCGTTCTTCTGGTCCTTCAGCGGTTTGCGGAAGAACAGCTTGTGGTCGATGTATTCCTGGGTGGCGATCAGCGTGGGCTTGGGAAGGCGCTCGTAGTAGCGGCTGATCTCGATCTGCTCGCGGTTTTCGCTGATTTCTTCGAGGTTGTCGTTGTAGGGTGCGAATTCCTGGAGTTTCTTTTCGAGGTCGCTCTTCATCTGCTGCGCAATCTGGTTGGCGCGCTTGCTGATGATGCATACGGTTTCATACACGTTCCCGGTGTCCTTGGAGAGCTCGATCATGTCGCGGGTGACAGTGGTGAGCGGGGTGTTGTTTTTCTTGAAATCCATGTTCTGATACCTTAGTGTTTTAGTTTGAAATGAGGTGAGAGTTAGTCCTGAACGTAGCGCTGGGCTATCTTGAAGATGTTGTCGGCTTCGTGACGGTTGCGCGAGTCAGGGTAGTTATTGATAAAGGAGTAATACTCGTCCACTACTTCGCGGAATCGGTCGGCCTTGCGCTCGTTTACCGAGTTGTTGGCTTCCTGATAGCGGGCCTTGAGGATGAGCATTTCGAGGTCTTCCTTATATTTGGAGTAAGGATAGTCTTTTACGGCGTTGCGGGCCACGATGATTGCACTCTCGTAGTTGTTGCCCAGATAGTTGCCTAAGTTGTAGTAGAGCTGGGCGTTCTGGAGCTGCTTGAGGGTGAGTTTGTCCTGAAGTTCGAAGATTGCATTCTGAGCAATTGAAACTTTGTCGGAACGGGGGAAGAAATCCAGGAATCCCTGGAGTTCTTCAATTGCCTTGATGGTGCCGGTCTGGTCCAGCTGAGGCTCGGGTGAGTCGAGGTAGTAACCGTAGCCGCAGAAGAAACGTGCCAGCTCGGTGTACTTTCCGCGAGGGTAGCGGCCGTAGTAGGTTTTGAGGTAGGAGCCTGCGGTGAGGTAGTCCTTGTTCTCGTAGTTGGCCATTCCCAGCAGGTAAAGGGCATCTTCGCCCTTGTCGGTGCCTTTGAACACGGCGATGCAATCCTCCAGCAATGTGGCGGCCTGCACGTATTTACCCTCTTCGTAGGCGCGTTTGGCGTAGTCGAACTTATAGTTGTAGTCCTGGCTCTTCTGCACACGCGCATACTCTCCGCATGAGCACATGAGGAGGGCGAGGAGGACGACTATGATGGTGTTACGCATTGGCTTTCTATTATTCAAGATGCAAAGATAAGCGTTTCTTTGGAAAATGGAAAGCTTTCCGCCAAATTTTCTTCGGCAGAAAGGTTTATTTAACATTTAGGGCCGTTTTCAGGACTATTGGCGCAAGATTTCGGGCTCGTCGGGGTTCTGAAGGTCGATTATGGCCGACGGCATGCCTCCGAGCTCCTCGCCATGGATGAATACGTCAACGTCTGTGTCGGACTCATAGGTCCACTCAACTGCATCGGGGTTTCCGGGCTCCTCGCATACGACGGAGGTGCACATCATCGGGCCGTCCAGCTCTTCGGCTACGGCGCGCGCAAAGTCGTTGTCGGGTATTCGGATGCCAACGGTTTTGCGGCCCTTGAAGGCCTTGGGCAAGGTGTTTGAGGCCGGGAGTACGTAGGTGACAGGCCCCGGTAGCGACTCTTTCATCACGTTGAAGGCCTTGTTTTCGATGCGCGCATAGCGGGCGGCCTGGCTGAGGTCCTTGCAGATTACGGAAAGCAAGTGTTTCTCCGTCAGGCCCTTGATGCGGCACAGCTTCTCGATAGCCTTGGGGTTGAGGCCGTCGCACACCAGGGCATAGAGCGTGTCGGTGGGTATGATGGCGATGCCGCCGCGACGCAGCGTTTCGGCTACGGCTTCGATGGCGCGGGTGTCGGGCTGCCGACCGAAAATCTGAATCTGTTCCATGCTTAATCGTTTACTGAGTAGCGCGTTATGGCGATGTTAGTGGCGGAGGCGTACTGCTCGAGAAGCCGCCGGGACAGGTCAATGACCTCTTGCTCGGACATCTCCGACGGCCCGTACATACACAGGGTGACGACCAGGCGCCGGGTGCCGGTGGAGAGTTTGGTCCGCTCGTTGTCGGAGGTAGGTGTGCCCACGCCTCCGACTTCGTCGCGGAACACGGGCAGCCCTTCGATGTTCAGCGGCCCTCGCCCAATACCCTCGTAGGGTTCCTCGTGGCGACCGACGCCCAGGGTGAGTGTGTCGCCGACGATTTTGTCGCCGTCGAAAGCTCCCAGCGAGTGCCCCGAGGCCATGGATATGAGGTTGCCGAGGTCGATGCCGGTCAGGGAGCGGTAGAGGTCGAGGCCTTTTACGGCGCGACGCAGAAGAGCCTCGGAGCTGGGACGGTAGCGGTTGGGGTCCTTGCCGCAGGCTTTGTAGGCGTTGCGGATGGCGTCGATGGCAGGACGATGGCGCACGCGGTCCATGGGCAGCGTTTCCTGCCACCGGTGGCTCTCGGCCTCAACCTCGGCCCACAGTCCGTCGCTCGTTTCGGGGTTAACTATATCGGCCTCAATGAGATACACCACAAGCTCAGGTGCGTTTTGGCGGATTATCGGTTCGAATTGGAGTTTCAATATGGGTTAATGTTTAAGGTTTAATGTTTAAGGTTTAATGGTTGAGGCTCCAGGTTTAATGTTTATGGTTTAAGGACTATAGCTCAATCCATTAATCTAACCTTGGTTTCGTTGGCGTAATTGAATAAAGCCCCGGTGCGGGTTGCTCCGGGGCTTTAGGGGTAGGAGTTCGATTATACGTTGTAGGCTTCGAGTTGAGCCTTGTCGAAGTTTTCGATGAATTCGATGTGGCGAGCAACTTCGGCCTGCGCCATCTTGGTGTAGACGGTGAGGGTCTTGTCGAAGCTTTCGTCGGCAGCGGCGTCCTGCAGCAGGAGGTAGCTCATAACGATGTTACCGGCCATTTCAACCAGGCGGCGGGCCATGAAGTCGGTGTAGCGGGTGTCGGCTGCCTCGGTTACCTTGGCAACGGCGGCTTCGTACTTGGCGGTAAGGTCCTCAAGCATGGGCTTGAAAGCTGCCAGGCGTTCGGGATATTCTGCGTCGGCCATCTCCTTGATGATAGCGGAGTAGGTGCCGGTGGTGACGTGGCGGATGGCTGCTACAACCTGCAGCTGGGTGGTGCCTTCGTAGATGGAAGTGATGCGGGCGTCGCGGTAAACGCGTTCGCAGGCATAGTCCTTCATGAAGCCTGAACCGCCGTGGATCTGGATGCAGTCGTAGGCGTTCTGGTTGCAGTACTCGCTGCCCATGCCTTTTACCATAGGAGTGAGGGCATCGGCGAAGCGGCTGTAGTGCTTCATTTCGGCACGTTCCTCGTCGGTGAGCTTACGCTCGCGGGCGATGTCCTCGTACACCTTGTAGAGGTCCACATAGCGGGCGGTGGCGTAGAGAAGGCTGCGGGAAGCGTCGAGTTTTGCCTTCATGATGGCGAGCATTTCGGCCACGGCGGGGAATTCGATGATTGCTTTGCCGAACTGCATGCGTTCCTTGGCATACTGGAGGGCTTCGCGGTAAGCGATTTCGCTCACACCCACGCTCTGGGCTGCGATGCCGAGGCGGGCGCCGTTCATCAGGGCCATAACGTACTTGATGAGGCCCATGCGGCGGCTGCCGCAAAGTTCGGCGGGAGCGTTTTTGTATACGAGCTCGCAGGTGGGAGATCCCTTGATACCCATCTTGTTCTCGATGCGGCGAACATCAACGCCACCGTTGCGCTTGTCGTAGATGAACATCGACAGGCCGCGGCCGTCCTTGGTGCCGTTTTCGGAGCGGGCCAGCACCAGGTGGATGTCGGAGTCGCCGTTGGTGATGAAGCGTTTCACGCCGTTGAGTACCCATGTGCCGTCCTCTTTCTGAGTGGCCTTGAGCATAACCGACTGGAGGTCGGAGCCGGCGTCGGGCTCGGTGAGGTCCATGGACATGGTTTCACCTTCGCAAACGCGGGGAATATACTTGGCGCGCTGCTCTTCGGAACCGAACTCGTAGAGGGTTTCTGCGCAGTCCTGGAGGCCCCAGAGGTTTTCGAAACCGGTGTCGGCGCGCGACACGATTTCAGCGGCCATGATGTAGGGGGTGATGGGGAAGTTGAGGCCACCGAAGCGGCGGGGCATAGCCATGCCCATGAGGCCGGCCTTGCGGCAAAGTTCGAGGTTCTCCTTGGTGCCGTCGGCATATACCACGCGACCGTTCTCTACGTGGGGACCCTGATGGTCAACGCTCTCGGCGTTTTCGGCGATGGTTCCGCCGCAGATTTCGCCTACGATTTCGAGAACCTTGTCGTAGTTGTCCATTGCGTCCTCGTAGTTGAGAGGAGCGTAGTCGAAGGTCTTGGCATCAGCGAAATTGCGCTCTTTGAGCTCAACGATCTTCTTCATCAGAGGATGATTCAGATGATGCTTCAGATCGGGATTGTCTGTATAAAAATTAGCCATTGCTTGTTGTTTTTTCGGTTTATGGGTTAAGGTTCAAAGTTTAGGGTTTAATGAGGTGAAACGTACTTTAAACATTAAACTTTAAACATTAAACACAAATGAATTAACCCTGATTGAGCTCGCTTACTTGGAGTTCTTTTTGTAGTATTTGATGAGCTTGGGCACCACTTCTTCCATGTCGCCGGTGATAACGTAGTCGGCGATTTTGTTGATAGGTGCGTTGGGGTCGTTGTTGATGGAGATTATGATTGAGCTCTCCTGCATGCCGGCGATGTGCTGAATCTGGCCGGAGATGCCGCAGGCGATGTAGAGCTTGGGGCGAACGGTGACGCCGGTCTGGCCGATCTGGCGTTCGTGTTCGATGAAACCGGCGTCGACGGCGGCGCGGGAAGCACCGACTTCAGCACCGAGGGTGTCGGCCAGGTCGAACAGGAGCTGGAAGTTCTCCTTGGAGCCTACACCATAACCACCGGCTACGATGATGGGGGAGTTCTTGATGTTGACCTTGCTCTTTTCGATGTGACGGTCGATGATTTCGACTATGAAGTCCTCGTCCTTGACATACTTTGCGGGGTCGAGATTAACCACTTCGCCCTTATATTCGGGGTCCTTGATTTCTTTCTTCATCACGCCCTCGCGCACGGTAGCCATCTGGGGGCGGCACTCGGGGTTGACGATTGTAGCCACGATGTTGCCGCCGAAAGCGGGACGGATCTGATAGAGGAGGTCGGTGTACTCCTTGCCGGTCTTGGCGTCCTTGTGGTCGCCGATTTCCAGGGCGGTGCAGTCGGCGGTGAGGCCGCTGTGGAGGCAGGAGGACACGCGGGGGCCGAGGTCGCGGCCGATGCATGTTGCGCCCATGAGGCACACCTGAGGCTTGATTTCCTTGAACAGGTTGATAAGCACTGCGGCGTGGGGGTTGGAGGTGTAGGGATAGAGACGCTTGTCCTCTACTTTATATACGGTGTCGGCACCGTAGGGGAAAATCTGCTTTTCTACGCCGTCGAGCTTGTCGCCGATGACGAGTGCTTCGAGTTTTACGCCTAACTTGTCGGCCAGCACGCGGCCCTTGGTGAGAAGTTCGAGGCTCACATCGGCGATCTTTCCGTCTTCGTATTCGCAGTAGACTACGAGATTATTTTTGTCTGCCATAGTTTGTTTGAATTGATTTGCCGACCGAAATCAGCCGATAGTGTGGTTAGCGATGAGTTCCTTGACGAGGTTTTCGATTTCTTCGTCGTTATTTTCGAGCACGCGGCTTTCCTTGGCGGTGAACACTACGTTCTCGATGGCCTTAACCTTTGTGGGGGAGCCGGGGAGACCGATCTGCTCGGGGTCGGCTTCGATGAAGGCTGCGTTCCATTCCTGAATGTTGAGTTCGGAGCGGTTCTTGACAATTTCAGCAACCTCTTCGGAGAGCTTGCCGGCCTCGGAGGGAGAAACGGCGTATTTGTACTTCATCAGGCGCTGTGCGTTGCGGGGACGGCAGTCGGCTGCGGAACCGTTGACGGTAACCACGCAGGGCAGGGGAGCCTTCACAGTCTCGACGCCGTGTTCGAGGCGACGCTTAACGGTGATGTGGCCGTCGGCGCAGTCCATGATTTCTTCGGCATAGGTCACCTGGGGGATGCCGAGTTTTTCGGCTACCTGAGGACCAACCTGAGCGGTGTCGCCGTCGATGGCCTGACGACCGCCGAGGATGATGTCGTAATCACCGATTTTCTTGATTGCCTGAGCCAGGGTGTAGGAGGTGGCCAGGGTGTCGGCGCCGCCCAGGGGACGGTCGGTCACAACGATGCCCTTGTCGGCACCGCGGAAGATAGCTTCGCGAACAATCTCTGCAGCACGGGGCAGACCCATGGTGAGGAGAGTGACGGTGCTACCGGGGTTTGCGTCCTTCAACCGCAGGGCCTGCTCCAGGGCGTTGAGGTCCTCAGGGTTGAAAATCGCGGGGAGTGCGGCACGGTTAATGGTGCCGTCTTCCTTCATGGCATCTTTGCCTACGTTGCGGGTGTCGGGCACCTGCTTGGCAAGCACAATGATGTTTAAACTCATAATGATATGGTTTTAGGTGTAATATATTTCGTCAAGTAGTTATAGGCTACAAAAGTACAAAGAATTTTTCCAAGAATGTCCACACGGGGGGGCAAAATATGCCGGGGCGGGTGTTAAAATTCTTTAACCGAGCTTCTTCGGGCTTCACGCTTTCTTATCTGACATTTTGACTTTGCGCAGGCGTGGGGTCTTGCCTTTGAGGGTGCTTTCGACCCACTTGCGGGCGTTGATGAAGGCATCGATCCAGACGGTGACTTCGTCGAAGCGCTGCTTGCGGGGGTACACGGCGCACTGCCAGGGGAAGATGGCGCGTTCGAGGTGAGGCATGATGGCCACGTGGCGTCCGTCCTCGCTGCACATTGCGGCAATGTTCAGGTCGGAGCCGTTGGGGTTGCCGGGATAGCCGCTGTAGTTGTACTGCGCGGCGATTTCCGTTCCGGCGGGCACCTTGCCGTTTTCGAGTACGAACCGGCCCTCGCCGTGAGCCACCCAGATTCCGGCTTTGACTCCGGCCAGGGGGCCGAACATCACGCTGTGGCTCCGGGGAATGGTCAGCGTTACGAATTCTGACTCGAACTTGTGGGAGAGGTTGTGGGCCATGTGGATGCTGCGTTTTTCGGGGAAGCCTTCGATGACGCCGAGCTCAATCATGAGCTGGCAACCGTTGCACACGCCGAGGCTGAGGGTGTCCTCACGCTCGTAGAACCGGCGCAGGGTGGCCTTTGCAGTGTCGTTGAAGAGGAACCCGCTGGCCCATCCTTTGGCCGAACCGAGGACGTCGGAGTTGGAGAAACCGCCGCAGAACACAATCATGTTCACGTCGTCGAGGGTTTCGCGGCCGCTCATGAGGTCGGTCATGTGGACGTCCTTGACGTCGAAGCCGGCCAGGTAGAGGGAGTAGGCCATTTCGCGCTCGCCGTTGATGCCCTTGTCGCGGATGATTGCGGCGCGGACGCCCGTGGGCTTGTTGCGGCGGGTTGTGAGCATGCGTGAGGCAAGTGAACCGCTGAATTTGTTGGGGAAGCGGAATTCGACGGGCTGGATGTCGAAGTTTTCGAAGCGCTCCTGGGCGCAAGTGCCTGCACTCTGGAGGCGGTCGAAGAGATAGCTGGTGCGGAACCAGGTTCGACGTGCGGTGGGGATTGAAAGGAGGAAGGTCTTGTCGGCGTGGGTAACGGTCATGACGCTTTCGTGGGTCGGAGCGGCGATGGGGAAGTACTTCACGCCGGAAGCATCGAGGTGCTTTTCAGCACGTTTGCGCACATTGTCCTCCACCTGGATTACCACGGCTGGATTCTCGGCGAAGAGAATCTTGACCAGGTCGGTCTCGCCGTACATGGCGAAGCCGTCGGTGTAGAAGTTCAGGCCGCCCTTGGTGTTGCCGAACTGCATTTCGAGCAGGGTGGTGATGAGGCCGCCGGCGCTTACGTCGTGCATGGCAGCTACAAGGCCGAGCGAGTTGAGCGTCTGAACCAGCTCGAAGGCTTTCTTGAAGTAGTCGGTGTCGCTTACGTCAGGAACTTTGTCGCCTACCCGTCCGAGGGTCTGCGCGAGGGCCGAACCACCCAGGCTGAGGGGAGTGTTGCTGAAGTCGATATAATAGTATCCGGAGCAGAGGCCGGTTTTAGCTACAGGGGAAGCGATGCGGCGGATGTCCTTGACTTCGCCGGCGGCGGAGATGATAACCGTTCCGGGGGCCATGACCTTGGTACCGTCGGGGTATTTCTGGGTCATGGAGAGACTGTCCTTGCCTGTGGGAATGTTGCAGCCGAGGTCGCACACGAACTTGGAGCAAGCTTCGACGGCGCGGTAGAGAGCGGCGTCCTGGCCGGGGTTCTTGCAGGGCCACATCCAGTTGGCGCTCAGGGAGATCGCCGAGAGGCCGCCGTTGAGCGGAGCTCCTGCGATGTTGGTAAGAGCTTCGGCAACGGACAGTCGTGAGGCAGCTTCTACATCGGCGAGACCCACCTGGGGTGCGTGGCCGATGGAGGTTGCGATGCCGGCCTTTCCGTGGTAGTCGAGGGCCACGGCGCCGCAGTCGCTCAGCGGGAGCTGAATCTCGCCCTGGCACTGCTGTCGGGCCACTTTGCCCGTTACGGAGCGGTCCACCTTGTTGGTGAGCCAGTCCTTGCAGGCTACGGAGTCGAGACTGAGGACGGCGTCAAGGTAGGAAGGGATGAGGCTTTCGTCGTACTCCACAGGAGCCGGGGTTTCGACCACGGTGGTATCGGTGATGACGGTTTTGGGCGGATTTCCGAGCATGTCGCTCACGGCAAGGTCGATTGCGGCGCGGCCGTCGGCGTGGGCAAAGTGGAGGCGATGGTCGTCGGTGGTGCGGCCAACCACATAGAATGGGGCCCGTTCGCGGTCGGCAACCCGGCGTACGCGTTCGATGTCGCCCTCGTTGATTACGAAGCCCATGCGTTCCTGGCTTTCGTTGCCGATGATTTCTTTGTCGGAGAGTGTGGGGTCGCCGATGGGGAGTGCGTCGATGTTGATGTCGCCGCCGGTGCTTTCAATCAGTTCCGACAGGGCGTTGAGGTGACCGCCCGCACCGTGGTCGTGGATTGAAACGATGGGGTTGTCGTCGCTTTCGGCCAAGGAACGGATGAGGTTGGCCACGCGCTTCTGCATTTCGGGGTTGGCACGCTGCACGGCGTTGAGTTCGATGGCGCCGGCATAGCGTCCGGTGTCGACGGAGCTGACGGCGCCGCCACCCATTCCGATGCGGTAGTTGTCGCCGCCGGAGATTGCCACCACCTGGCCCGGTTCGGGTTCACCCTTGATTGCATCGCGCTTGGCGGCATAGCCTACGCCGCCGGCGAGCATAATCACTTTATCGTAACCCCATGTGCGACCGTTCTCTTCGTGCTCGAAGGTGAACAGTGAGCCGCAGATGAGGGGCTGGCCGAACTTGTTGCCGAAGTCCGATGCGCCGTTGGAGGCTTTGATGAGGATGTCGGCGGGTGTCTGGTACAGCCACTTGCGGGGCTGGATCATGTACTCCCAGGTGCGGTAGAGCTCATCGGCGAAACGGGGGTAGGAGGTCATGTACACCGCCGTGCCGGCCATAGGCAGGGATGCTTTGCCGCCACCCAGACGGTCGCGGATTTCGCCGCCGGAACCGGTGGCAGCGCCGTTGAAGGGCTCGACGGTGGTGGGGAAGTTATGGGTCTCGGCTTTGAGCGAGAGTACGGTGTCGATGGGTTTTTCGGCGAAATAAGAAGGTTGGTCGCCGCGCTCGGGTGCAAACTGGGTGATTCGCGGGCCCTCCACGAAGGCGACATTATCCTTGTAGGCCGACACGAGGCGCCCGGGATTGGTCTGGCTGGTGAGCTTGATGAGTTTGAACAGCGACATGGGTTTCTCCTGGCCGTCGATGATGAACGTGCCGTTGAAGATTTTATGACGGCAGTGCTCGGAGTTCACCTGCGAGAAGCCGAACACCTCGCTGTCGGTGAGCTGACGGCCCAGGCGTTCGGCCAGGGATGCCAGGTAAGCCTCTTCGTCGGGGCTCAGGGCGAGGCCTTCGGTGGCGTTGTACTCGTGGATGTCGGCGATATAAACCGGTTCGGCGGCGGTGGCATCGATGGTGAACACGTCGCCGTCGGGGTTTTGGTACACGCGCTGGAGCATCGGGTCGAAATCCGGGTTCTCGTCGGCGGTGCGACGGAACTCTTCTATACGAAGAATGCCGTCCAATCCCATGTTCTGGGTGATTTCGACGGCATTTGTGCTCCAGGGAGTTATCATTTCTTTACGCGGTCCGATAAATGTGCCTTTGAGGGCGTCGGCGGTGGCAATCTCTGCCTCGCCGAAAAGCCATTTCAGGCGCACAATCTCGTCCTTGGCAAGGTCGTGGTTGCTTTGGACGGCATATAAGTTGTTGTCTTGGTCGGTAAAAAATACTACCATTGCAGAAATATGTTGATTTACGGGTGCAAAGGTAGTAATAATTCGTCACTTATGCAAATTTTAGCGTGTTGCGAGGAGCTCCCGGAACAGACTTTCCCAACGGTTGATGATGGCTTGGGGGTCGTAACGTCGTGCCAGTGTGAAAGATGCGTCGCCCATAGTCCGGCGCAAATTTTCGTCGTCCATGAGCTTTTTCAGGGCGTTGACCATTGAGCTGCCGTTCTCGGGCGGGATAAGGAAGCCTGTTGTGCCATGGGAAATGATTTCGGAAGGTCCGCAGGGACAGTCGAAAGCCACCACCGGGATGCCGGTGCTCATGGCCTCAATCAGCGAGAGGGGTAAGCCTTCGTAGAGAGCTGTGTGCAGGAGGATGGAAGCCGAGGAATATGCCGAGCCGTCGGGGGGCATGCTCCCTTTCAGGAATACGCTGTCCTGCAGGCGTTTGCGGTTGATGATTTCCTGGAGATAGGTCTTGTCGGGCCCCTCGCCGTAGATTTCGAGCGTCCAGTCGGGGTGTGAGCTTTGGACCTGCTCCCAAACCTCAAGCATGGCGGGGTAGTTTTTCTGGTATTCCAAGCGCCCGACGGCGATGACGCGTTTGGCCACGAGAGGTGCCGGCTCCTTCACACCGATAGTTACGAAGTTTGGGATTACGACGACGTTGGAGTGGGTTTTCCAGTGGACTGCATCGGAGGCTGTCAGGACCACGAAGCGGTCGTAGCGGGCAAGGTTGCGGCCGTCGGTGCGGGTGAGGTGGCTGTCGATGGCACGCCAGATTCCTCTGCGCTTTTTCTGCAAGCGATAGAAACGCGAGAAGTGAAGCTCGGCCACCGTAGCGGCGCCACCGGCGATGTCGGGCAGGAATCCGACCTCGTTGCCTACGGTGGATATGACCACATCGGGATGCTTGAGGGCGATGACCTTTTGCAGGAACTTGCGGTGGGCCTGCATCTTGCGCTTGCGGGCGAGGTACTTGCTGAGGGGGTTAAGACCGATTGTTTGGGAGTACATCACATCGGAGTCCAACCGCCGGACGCCGCGCTCAAGCGGGAAGAAATCAGGGCGCCCGGCCTGGTCGGTGGTGACGATGGTGACCTCATGCCCTCGCCGGCAAAAGGCATTGGCCTTGGCGACGACCATACGCTCCATCCCGCCGGGGTTGCAGGTTCCGTGCACGCAGTAGAGTATCTTCATGCCTGATTGGTTCTTAGCAGGTATAACGACAGCCTGTAAACCAGGTAGTTGAGGCCGAGGATGGTGATGGTCTCTATAAGCCCACCGATAATGTCGCCGCGGAGGCAGAAGAATATCAGGCCGAGGAAGAGCAGGTAGAAAGGCGCGAAGAGGTTTCGGGTTGAGCCGGCGAAGGTTTCATAGTAGGTGTAGTCCATCTTGGACACTATCCATGCAAGAAGGAAGGTGAAGAGTATCACGCCGACGATGCCGCACAGGATGTAGCCCTCGCCCCAGAAGTTCATGGCAATGAAGTCGTAATCGAGGTCGTAGGTGTGGGCTATACGGTAGCCGGAGTTCATGGGTTTGGTAGGCCAGAAAATGCGCGGAATCCAAAAGAGGAAGAACTCCGACACCTGCCCGGTGAAGTCCACGAACCCGTTCTGGAACGCGAAGGCGAACGACTGGTAGGAGTCGTAGTGCATGCTGTCGAACATATGGATGTTGAATTCCGGCCAATCGAAGCCTTTATCGCTCCAAATCCGGAAATTTTCCAACAATGGAAAAACGATGAGAAATCCGGCTACAAAGATGAGAGCGAAGCGGTTGCGGAATCGGAGTGAGGGCAGGAGCATTATCAGCAGTGCAATGTAGAACACGGCGGCCCGAACACGTTCAAGCGACGTGGGGAAGTAGGCGATGAGCATCAGGCACAGAAGCAACGCCTTGTATGTGCGGTTTTTGCCCATGGCCAGGTAGTTAATGCAGCAGAGGGCCGAAAGGGGCCGGACAATCCAATTGAGGGCAAACTGGAGGTATATGTCGGAGGTCCGCTCGAGGGTGAATCCGAATTCGTTGCGGCTTAATCCTCTGACCAGCAGGCGAATGGGTTCGGCGTGAAAGTAGGCAACCGTGAGAACCACGCTGAGGATTCCGAATCCGAGCATTAGGTTGCGCCACAGGCGTTTTTTCTTTTCCGAAACGGCTTCGACGGCTGGTCGGGGGCGCATGAAGGGGCGTAGGATATGGGTGTAGAAGAAGCGGTAGCTGACCTCGAAGAGCACAAGTACTCCGGCCATGATGAGGTTGACCTTGACGTAGGTGGATTCTGCGATTATGTAGCCTCCGACTGTCTGGGCCCCGGTCTTGAACTGCATGAGCGGTGCCAGGCCCATGAAGAAGAACACGAATAGATAGACCATCTTGCGGGCGGAGTAGGAGCGGTCGGGTTCGGAAAGGATTCCCAGGAGAGAGAAAATCACGACCACGGCGTTGGTGGCGAATACTGCTGCAGAGCTATGGAGCGCAGGAGCCAGCATGATGGCGATATAGATTCCTATCACCACCACAAACTCTATCTCTATCATAGAAAGAAAAGGAAACCGTCTGAGCATGTGACAACAATTGGGCTATGAACTGCAAAAGTAAACATAAATTAGCAAACCACCTCCATTCGGAGGTGGTTTTTTGAGTGTTACTGGTAAAATTTGGCTAACGGGAGATCAAGAAGCAAGCTTCTTGCACTAAAAACAAAATTCATAGCTTGGGAGGGCCGGCTTCGCCGCGGGGCTTTAACCTGAGGGCGGGGTGAACCCCGCTCACTGGTTCAAACCGCCTGGCGCAGATAACACAAAGGCCCTTTTGGCTGGCTTGTTGAAGGCACTTGTGGCGAGCGGGAGCTCGCCACCTCCATACCCTTCGCCCTTAGGACGCTCCGAACGAGCGTCCCTACATTTGGCGTTGCGGGTCATTGTGGAGAGCGGGAGCTCGCCACCTCCATAGCCGGGGGGCCCGTTGGTTAGCGGGTGGCCCAGAGGGGAGCGGCGGCCTGCTGATAGGATGCGAGGCCGGACTGGGACACTTCGAAGGTGTCGAAGGTGCCGTCGCCCATAGGGAGCTGGACGTGGTTGGCGTCCACGAAGGTGAAGAGGGTGTGGGTTTCGCCCTCGAGGGTGTAGGACCAGGTCTGTGCTTCAATGTCGAAGTCGAGGCGGACGGTGCTGCCGTCGGTGAGGCTGACGATGTCGTAGCCCTTGGAGTCGGAGGTTACCATGTACTTGCCGTCGTTGCCTTCGATGATTTTGGTGCCGGCTGCGATGGGGTTGGAGCCGCTCCAGAATTCGATGCTGTTGAGCACGAGCACATCGGCCAGGCCGCATACTTCGTAGACGGGGAGCACCCAGAATGCGAAGAATACGAGTTCGTTGAGGAACTTGTTGCCCACGGTGCGGTTCCAGCTCAGCAGTCGGTTGGAGAGAGAGAAGCTGCCTATGCAGGAGGAAGAAACCGTGCCCAGAATGAGGCAGGCCACAGCCAAGGTCATTACAGATTTTTTCATACGGGATAGGATTTGGGTTTAGATGATTTTTCGGGAGTAAATGTCAGGCGGCGATTTCGCGGCGTGCCTGCTCATAGAAGTTGTTGATGCCCTTGACGTAGGCCACAGTTTCGGTGCCTCGGCAATAGCCGTACTTCACGACGGGGTCGTTGTAGTATTTGGGGTTCATCTTCATAAGGATTGCCTTTTCGACATTGTCGTCCCACCGCTGTGGGTCGAGTCCGTACTTGTCGGCCAGTGCGATAGCGTCGTACACGTGGGCGATTCCGACGTTGTAGGCGGCGATGACGAATTTGAGGCGTTCCTTATCGTTGGGGACATACTTGACCAGATAGGAGTCGAGGTCGTTTATGAGACGTGTGGCAACCTTGAGGCTTGTTTCGGGATTACCCAGTGAGCTGACGCTGGTGCGATACCCGCGAGCGGTTGCCGGCATGATCTGCATAAGGCCACGTGCGCCGACCCACGAGCGTGCATTTGGTTTGAAGCGGCTCTCGGTGTAGGCCTGGGCGGCCAGCAGGCGCCAGTCCCAGCCTATTGAAGGGGCGTACTTTTTGAACAGGTCGTCGTACTGCGAAATGTAGCCTTTGGCAAAGTCGAATTTCACGGTGGGGCGGAACTTGGTCTGCTCATAGTACTGTTTCAGGAGCTCCTCGTTGGTGCGCTGAGGGGATTCGGATGCAAACCAGCGGTCGATTTCCTCGGCGAGCTCCTTGTTGTCGGGCGCCACGGCCCAGGATGCTCGCTGGGGGAAGCTCACTTCGAGCGACACGTCAAGGTCGGGAAAATAGGTGCTGTTGAGGCGCGCTATGTCGCTGTCGACGATGGCCATAGGGATTTTTCCGTCGGACACCATCTGGACCAGGTCCTCGGTGATGATTGAGTCGCCGTCGACCTCGCGGATTTCGATGCCTCCGCCAATTTCGTCGTTGAGGTGGCTGAGGCGGCGGAGATATTTGCTGTCGGATTCGACATAGACCTCCTTGCCTACCAGCTCAGTTACGTCGGTTATAGCTGGCTGACCCTTGACCTTGGGCTGGACGAGCACCTGAGTGGTGTAGTTTTCCGGGCCGCAAGGGAGGACATACTGCTTGTAATGCCCCGTGATGGGGACTTCGTAGGCAATGAGGTCCACCTTGCCCGAGTCCAGCATGGCGATGGCCTGGGTGAGGCTTGTGGCTACTTTGAGGTCCAGCACCATGTCCTTCTGGCGCGCCAGGCTGTCGACCAGCGTGTAGTCATAACCCATTGGTTCACCTTTATAGATGAAGTAAGATGTTGGTCCGTAGAGGGTTACCACCTTGAGGGTGTCGGGGGCCGAAGTGTCGGCGTCTACGCCGGATGTGCTGCCCGTGCAGCCTTGGAAAGACAAGGCTGCCAGAAGGCTGAGGGCTGTGGAGAGGACGACTTTTCGCATATCTTGTATATTATTTTGCGGCGAAAGCTGAATTATCAATATTCAAACTCGCCCCACTCGCTCTTGATAGTCAAGTGCTTGCGGGAGTCAGCTTCCACGCGGCCCACCACCCGGGCGTCCACGCCGAATTCGGCGGCGATGGCGATGATTTCCTCGGCTGCGTCGGCCGGTACGTAGAACTCGAAGCGATGGCCCATGTTGAAGACTCGGTACATCTCCTTGGGGTCGGTTCCGGACTCGCGGTGGATGAGCTCGAACAGCGGGGGCACGGGGAAGAGATTATCCTTAATAACGTGGACGTCGCCGACAAAGTTCAGCACCTTTGTCTGGGCGCCGCCGGAGCAGTGGATCATGCCGTGGATTTTGGGCCTCATGGCGTCGAGGACCTTCTTGACGATGGGAGCGTATGTGCGCGTGGGTGAAAGGACGAGCTTACCGGCGTTGACGGGCGCACCATCAACGGGAGAGGTCAGTTCCATGGTGCCGCAGTAGACGAGTTCGTCGGGGACGCCGGCGTCGAAGGTCTCGGGGTACTTTTCCTTGACGGACTTGCCGAAGACGTCATGGCGTGCGGATGTAAGGCCGTTGGAGCCCATGCCGCCGTTATACTCCGTTTCGTAGACAGCCTGACCGAAGGATGCGAGACCTACGATGACGTCGCCGGGGCTGATGTTGGCGTTGTCCACCACGTCGGCGCGGCGCATGCGGCAGGTTACGGTGCTGTCGACGATGATGGTGCGCACCAGGTCGCCCACGTCGGCTGTTTCGCCTCCGGTGGAGTAGATGTTCACGCCCTGACGGCGCAGCTCTTCGAGAAGCTCCTCGGTGCCGTTGATAATGGCTGATATAACCTCGCCGGGCACGATGCGCTTATTGCGGCCGATGGTGGAGGAGAGGAGGATATTGTCCGTGGCGCCCACGCACAGGAGGTCGTCGATGTTCATGATCAGGGCGTCCTGCGCGATTCCTTTCCACACGTTCAGGTCGCCGGTTTCCTTCCAGTAGGCGTATGCGAGGGATGATTTGGTGCCGGCGCCGTCGGCGTGCATGATGTTGCACCATTCGGGGTCGCCGCCGAGGTAGTCGGGAACGATTTTGCAGAATGCGCCCGGGAAGAGGCCTTTGTCGATATTTTTGATGGCGGAATGGACATCCTCCTTGGTGGCGGACACTCCGCGCAGGTTGTAGCGTGCGCTGTCAGTCATTTTATTTCAAAGAATTGAGTTTGGTTTTATCTCCAACCAACCACACGATGTCGCCTGGGGCGAACCGGAGGTCGGGCACAGTGTCTATATGTTCTTCGCCGCGGTCGACGGCCACCACGACGGCCTCGTAGTTATCGCGAAGGGCGGACGAGCGTGGTGTCTGGCCGACAAGAGGCGACTTGTCTGAGAGCAGGATGCTTTCGAGGACCATGCGGGAGGGGTCGTCGGAGGCGCTGTCGGGCAGCGGTACCTCAATGTCGTGGAGGAAGTTCTCGAGGCTCTCGTCGGTTCCGATAACGGTGATGACGTCGCCGGGGAAGAGACGTACCTTACCTCCGGGTATGGCAATAAAGCGGTTGTCGCGCTGGATGCCGACGACGTTGACGCCGTAGCGCTGGCGCAAGTTGGAGTCCATGAGCTGGCGTCCTACAAAGGAGGACCCGGCGCCAACGACCATGTAGGCCTGGTGGAGGTCATGGACAACGGCGTTTTTCTTGCCGCTCTTGCGCAGCTCGCGTTCGTTGAGGTTGTCCATGAACTTGCTTTCGATTTTATTCATGGACTCGCGGACGCGTCGTGAGAAGTAGAGGATTATGAGGAGGACCACCGCCAGGGCGACCAGGATGCCGGCCTTGGTGGAGTAGGCCATGGTGATGGTCCGGACAATGAAAAAGATGGCGATGATGATGCGGAAGGTTGTGAGGACCACGCGGGGGATGACGCTGATTTTGGAGTTGCCATCGGCGTCCTTTTCGTCCTTGATCGGGAGGCTCAGGGCCAGCAGGAAGGGTGACATCACGATGAGCGTTGCAGCCACGCCGATGGCATTGCCCCAGTTGGACCAGAGGTCGCGCAGCCGGGGAAGGACGTACTCGTTTGACACTATCATGATGGCCAGCAGCACGATAGAGTAGAGGACGGTGCGCCAGATGTAGCGTTTGAGCATCGCGCCCCAAGGTTTGCGCTGGGCCTCGCTGCGGTCGCATTCCTTCTGGTAGCGGTGGATGAGGAAGTTGAGGCGCGAGGGGAGGATGCGCTCCAGGAAGTTGTAGAACGGGAGCGACATTTTGATGAAATAGGGCGTGGTGAAGGTGGTTATCACAGATACTGCGACCACGATGGGGTAGATGTTGACGTCCAGCACACCGAGGGACATGCCGAGCGTTGCGATAATGAATGCGAATTCACCGATTTGCGTAAGGGAGAATCCTGACTGAATTGCGACTTTGAGGGTCTGACCAGTGGCGAGCATACCGAAAGTTCCGAACACGATCATGCCCACGATGACCACGCCGCTCAGCAGCAGGATCGGCCCCCAGTACTCGGCCAGGATGTGGGGCTGAACCATCATGCCCACGGAGATGAAGAACACGGCGCCGAAGAGGTCCTTCACGGGTGTAACCACATGCTCGATTCGTTCGGCATAGGAAGTGCCTGCAAGAATCGAACCCATCACGAAGGCACCGAGAGCGAGGGAGAAGCCGCAGTAGACGGAGAACACCGCCATGCCCAGGCAAAGGCCCATAGACACCACCAGGAGCGTCTCGCTGTTGAGGAAGCGGCGGATGCGGTTGAGCAGCGAGGGGAGCACGTAAACGCCCACCAGGAACCAGATGATGAGGAAGAATACGAGTTTGCCCACGGAGTAGAGCAGTTCGCTGCCTTCGACGCTGTTGTTGATGGCGATTGACGAAAGGAGCACCATCATCAACACCGCAAAGAGGTCCTCCACAATGAGCACCGCCAGCACAAGGGAGGCGAATTTTTTCTGGCGCAGGCCCATGTCGGTGAACGCCTTTATAATTATTGTGGTGGATGACATTGAAAGCATGCCGCCGAGGAAGAGGCTGTTGATGTTGTTGAAGTGGAGCAGATGGCCGATGGCGAATCCCGAGCCCATCATTCCCACGATGATGATCAGGGCCGTGACTACGGCCGAGCCGCCCGAGTTGAGCAGTTTACGGAAACTGAATTCGAGGCCGAGGGAAAAGAGGAGCACCACGATACCGATCTGAGCCCAGAAGTCGATGTTCTCCTCGGTTGTTACCGAAGGAAGGTACTCGAAATTGGGACTGGAAAGGAAGCCGGCCACGATGTAGCCGAGCACCACCGGCTGTTTGATCCATTTGAACAGCACCGTCACGACGGCGCCCAGCAGGAGGATGAATGCTAAATCGGTGATAAGACTTTCTATGTTCATAGCTATCAGATACTTAATTGGGATGCAAGCGAAATGGCCTTTGTGGGATGAAGTTTGCAGAGTTCTTCGAACAGGGCGATGTAGTCGGTGGCCTCGCGCCCGAGGATGAGTATGTTCAGGCTTGTTTCGTTGTTTTCGTAGTCGTAGTTGATGTAGTAGGTGCTCATGTGGACGCCGTTTGCCTGGAGCAGCTTGCGGTAGTCGTCAACGTCGGTGACGATGTCCGAGGTCTTGATTCGTATGGTGCGGCTTTCCGAGCCTCGACCAACCTTGTGTTCCCAGCTTTCGAGCTGGACCAATATGAAGAGAATCAGGCCGGTAGCGATGATAGAAAGCCAGTACATCCCCAGACCTACGGCCATACCGATGATTGCGACCATCCATATTCCGGCGGCCGTTGTGAGGCCGCGCACCGACCCTTTCATCTGGATGATTGCGCCGGCACCGAGGAAGCCGATGCCGCTGATGACCTGCGCCGCGATACGCCCCGGGTCGCCGTTTTTGAGACCCATGTACTCCTGGGGAACGTAGATACTCAGAAGCATGGCCAGTGTTGCGCCCATGCAAATGAGCGAGAAGGTACGGACGCCGGCGCTCTGGCCCTTGCGTTTGCGCTCGAAGCCTATGGCGGCGCCGAGCATAAGGCTCAGGCACAGCTTGTAGATTGACCCTACGGTGTTGACTTCCACAGCGTTAATGTGGTCGTACACCGAGGTGATGATGCTCATGGCGTCCATCAATTGAGCTGGAATTTACGGGATATGAGGCGGAAGTTGTCGGCAAAGAGTTCCACGGTGTATTCGCCGGGAGTCAGGGCTGTGTCGACGTCATAATATATGGTGACTCCGGCAATTTCCTCGCCCTCGTACTCGATGGTTTTGCGGGCAGTGAAGGGCACGTTGCCGCCCTCGAAGGGGAAGGTGGCGCCTCCACCGAGCAGTTGGCCCGAGGGAGAGATTATGCGCAGATAGATGGTTTTTTCGCCTACGGGGGTGGAATTGTTCTGCGGAATGGTGAATGTTACCATGAGCTGGACGGCCTTGGCAACCTTCTTTTCGTTCTTTCCTTTTTTGTTCAAGGCGGTGAGGTTCAGGCCCGTAACATTCAGTTTTTCGGCCAGTGTCATTCGTTCGTTGAGCACCTTGTTGTCGCGCTGGGTTGTCTCGACCTTGCTGGTCAGCTGCTCGTTCTGCTTCTTGATGGTTGCATTTTCGTCGCGCAGCTGGGCATTTTCCTTGTTGAGGCGGTCGATTTCCTCCACATAGTGCTTGAGGAGGTCGCGCAGGGTGTTGATTTCCGAACGCAGGCGGCTGATTTCGGCGGCGCTCTTATGCTTCTGATTTGCAAGCTCCTGCTGGAGTTTCTCCACCTGCAGGCGGGCGGCCTCGTACTTGTCGTTGAGTTCGCGTTTGACGGAGTCGTCGACTATGAACTTGCGCGAGTTTTCGAACTGTGCGAATTCGGCGTTGAGGTCGTCGTACTCGCGCTCGAGGTCTTTTTGTGCCTGATCGAGCTGCATCTGTTCATATTGTGCCTGAACGGCCGCGGCCTGACGGTTGGCGCTCACGGTGGAATATACAAGGTAGGCGATGAGCAGTATGACCAGGGCTGATCCGCCGTAGACAAGCAGGTTCTTCATCTTGGCGTTGTTTCCGCCGGGGGTGGGAGTATTTTTGGGTTCCATTTCTTAAATTCATAATTCATAATGCATAATTCATAATTCTTGCTGCGCAAGCGCCGGAGGCGATGACTTGCTTCGCAAGCGCCGGAGGCGATGACTTGCTTCGCAAGCGCCGGAGGCGATGACTTAGTGCATATTATATAATGTTTATTAATCTACTAATCTCTTAATCTCCTAATCTATTACTCTTTTAATCTCTAATCTCTAATATCTAATCTTCTAAACTCCAATCTCTCATCAGAACGGTACTGAGCCGGTACCGGCTTGATTGAGAAAATCGTCGTTAGGGTTATTGGCCGGGTTAAAGGCTTCCAGATCGGCAATCTTGGCAGGATCCGGGGGTATTGCACCCGCTCCATTGTCGCTGGAAGGACGCATGTTGAAGTCGGATGCCGAGGTCTGGGAGTCGTCCCAGTTCTCGAAGCGGACATATTCGTGGCGGAATCGCATCTTGACGTCGCCGGTGGCGCCCGAGCGGTGTTTTGCGATTATGAATTCCGCCAGGCCCTCCTGAACGTTACCGTCGGAGTCCTCTTTGCCGCGGGTATAGTACTCGGGGCGGTGGATGAAGCATACGATGTCGGCGTCCTGTTCGATGGCGCCCGACTCGCGGAGGTCGGAGAGCTGGGGGCGTTTGTCCTTATTGCCGCGGTCCTCGAGTTTTCGGTTGAGCTGCGACAGGGCGATGACAGGAATCGAAAGTTCGCGCGCCAACTGTTTGAGGTTACGCGAAATGGTGCTCACTTCCTGTTCGCGGGATCCCATCTGTACGCCGGCGGTCATGAGCTGGAGGTAGTCGATGATGATTAGTTTCACGCCGTGCTCGCGAACCAGACGTCTGGCCTTGGTGCGGAGTTCAAGCATCGAAAGGCTGGAGGTATCGTCGATAAAGAATGGTATGCCGTTGAGTTTTTGGAGGCGGTTGAACATCAGGCTATATTCCTGCGAGCTCAGCGAGCCGGAACGAATTTTGTTGCCGGGAACTTCGCATGCGTT
This sequence comes from uncultured Bacteroides sp., assembly GCA_964397235.1. GTDB lineage: Bacteria > Bacteroidota > Bacteroidia > Bacteroidales > Muribaculaceae > CAG-873. Next base: position 50,500 of record CAYNHP010000001.1, read on the forward strand.
GGAAATCAAACGGTTGACCAACTGCACGCGACTCATTTCGAGGGAGAACACGGCCACGGGGTCGTTGTGAAGAGCTATATTGAGAGCCATTGACAGCACGAAGGCCGTCTTACCCATAGCCGGACGGGCGGCGATGATGATGAGGTCGGACTTCTGCCAGCCGGAAGTCACCTTGTCCAGTGCATGGAAGCCGGTTCCCAAGCCGCTGAGGCCGGAGTCCTGGCGGGTAGCGTTCTGCATCTGCTCTATGGCCATGGCGATGACGGGGTCGATCTGGACCACATCCTGCTTGAGGTTGCGCTGGGAGATATCGAAGAGGTTCTTTTCGGCTTCCTGGAGGAGGTCGTCGACGTCGTTGCTTTCGTCGAAGGCCCCTTCCTCCACGCGTGAGGCAAATGTGATGAGTTGGCGTGCCAGGTGCTTCTGGGCCACGATTTTGGCGTGGAATTCTATGTGTGCGGCGGAGGCCACGTTTGCCGTGAGACCGGCCACGAAGGCCGGGCCGCCTATTTCCTCGAGCGTACCGTTGAGGCGCAGGCGGTTGGTGACGGTGATCATGTCGATTGGCTCCTGGGCGACACCGAGGCCGAGGATGGCTTCGTACACCCGTCGGTGCTTGGGCTCGTAGAATGAGTCGGGGGTCAGGAGCTCGTTCACCTGCATGAAGGCGTCCTTTTCGAGCATGAGTGCACCGAGCACAGCGGCTTCAACCTCCACCGCGCGAGGCACCAGGCGGCCGCCGGGAAGGTCGGCCGGCTGTTGGGTTTCGTTTTTGCGCGGATAGCGGTTATTGCGTGTCTGAGTGGGTGCGGGCATAGTTAACGTGCGTTTTTGATAAAGGTTTCAGTAGGTACGAAGTAGAATTCAACGCGGCGGTTGGCTGCGCGGTTGCTAATGGATGTGTTGGCTTTGAGAGGCTCGTCGGAGCCCAGGCCGTAGGGGATCATACCGGTGTCGGTGCTCCCGTTGTGGTTGTAGAAGTAGTCGTCGATGGCGTTTGCGCGCTCGGAGGTAAGACGGTCGCGATATGTCTCGTCGCCGGTGTCGTCGGAGTGTACGGCCAGGATGGTCTTGAAGTTTGCCGACTCCTTGATGTAGGGGTTGAGGCTGCGCAGCTTCTGGGGCGCGTCCGGCAGCAGGGTTGTGCTGTTGGGGGCGAACAGGTCGGCGCAGGGGATGGTAACCATGATGACCTCGCCCGAGCGTACGGCCTCCACCTGATATCCGGCGTGCTTGAGTGCTTTGGCCACTGAGCTCATCGCCTTGGCAATGGTGGCGGAGTGCTTCGAGGGTACGGCCGGGTGCTTGATGTTGGCTTCTATGTCGGCGCCCATGGGGTCGAAGTCGCCGGCTTTCTGGCCGAAGAGGTCCGCACACAGGCTCAGCATCGCCGCCGCAAGGAGTATTCGCAGAGAGAGGTTCATGGGCTCAGGAGAGTGAAAATTCGTAATCAATCTCGGCGCGGACTGCCGCAAGGATGTCCTCGCGGGTGAAATCCTTTGCCGCGGAGTTTTTGCGCACATGGCGACTGATGAAGTCCACCATGGCTTCGAGGTCGGTGGCGTCGTCTTCAACGTCATCGTCGTCAAGGTCGATTTCGAGTTCGCCGTTGTCGTCGTAGTAATCATATATGAGGTCCAGCACTTCCAGGAGAGCATCCTCATTGCGAAGATTCTCGGGCAGGGCGGCGCTCATGGCCTTGATGGCCTCGTTTTCGTCGAATTCTTTCATATATTGTTTAAGTTTCGCTTCGCTAACTTAAAATTGATTGTTAATGTTTGAAGTTCAGAGGTCAATGATGCCCTCGGGGAGGTTGAAGATTACCTTTTTATCGTCCTCGGAGAACTCGGTTATGAGGTCGTCGGCAGCCGGGACGAGGAATTCGCGGCCATCGGGGGCGGTGATGGTGAAGAGGACGTTGTCGGTAGTATCATCGTAACCGGAGATGGTTCCCAGGAGGACCGGCCCGTCGAAGGCGCTGAAACCGATCATATCCGAGAGGTAGAACACGTCGTCGTCGGAGTTGCCGAAGTCCTCGGGCAGTTGAGAAGCTTCAACCATCAACTCCTTGCCGACCAGCGCCTTGGCCTTTTCCTCAGTGTCGATGCCGCGGAGCATCAGCAGGCTGTTGTCGCGCTTGGGGCGACAAGAAAGGATGCGGAAGGGCACCATCAGGCCGTCGAGCTCGATGAACACGTACTCGAGGCTGCTAAGTGGGACTTCCTCGTAGTCGGCAACGGCCTCGAGCTCGCCCTTGTAGCCGTGGAGCTTCACAATGGCCCCAACGACCGTCAGTTCATCCGCAGGCTTCATTTCTTCTTTTTCTTGTTGTTGGAGCGCCCTGAGGGGGTAGGCGCATGCTTATAGTCGTTCAGGCGGGTTGTGTTAGGGTCGAGGTAGATGCGGCCCTTGGACAGGATGTTTATGTCGTTGCAGATTCGGCCGTCGTCGTAAAAGTCTTTGTTCTCAGCCAGTAGAGTTTTCTTCATGTGGTTGGCCGTGAGCATAATGAGCGCTTCGCGTTCCTCGCCGGGCTCCATGGCGCAGGCCTCTTCGATGAGACGGTGAGTCAGCAGGCCGTAGTGGCGGAAGGGGAAGTTCGAGGGAAGAGCCAGAGGAATTGGTCCGGGACGGTCGGCGAACACTTCGGGGTGGACATACTCGTAGGGCGAGTCAATGTCCAGGCTGAAGTTGCTCATAATCATGAGGTGGTCCCAGAGCTTGCGGTTATGCTCTTCGCGGTCGCCCTGCGAGGGCACCAGTGCGCGCATGGCGTCCACGATGGTGCGGGCGCATAGGTTGCGCTGTTCGCGGTCCTCCAGCGTGCAGCAATAGTCCACCATATTCTGGATGTTCCGCCCGTACTCGGGCAGAACGAGGGGTCTCATATCGTTGGTATATTTCTCCATTTTATGCCTTGGTCAATCAATCCACAAAGTTACGCCAAAAATCTCAAACCACCAAACTCAAATGCCGGCGCCGGTTTGAAAACGAGGTGTGTCAAAATTATTCTCGTTGAATTTTCGAAAATTCGGGAAAACGGCAGCTGTGAAATATTTAATAAACTTTAAGAATTAAAGATGTTTACAACGCCCGACCGATGAGTATCTTTGCAGTATGAAAGCAAGTTTTTATTTTGTACTTTGGATAATTGTCTATCCGCTGTTGGGACTCATCCCGTCACAGTTCGTTCACGACTACAGTTTTTTCGCAGCCTGCTTCATCGTGTGGGGTCTGGCCGCGGTGCTTAACCACCTGTTCGGCAACACCTTCGCCTATGCGCGGACCGTCCAGATGATGCCGGTGCTTGAAGAGGTGTACACCTCCAATGTCGAGGCCTTCCGCAAGCGCCTCACACGCGAGGTTGTCATCGCCATAGTGACCTCGCTCTACTTCTGCGTGACCACGGCAATCATAGTGACAGCCGCGTTTACAGGTCAGAGCGGAGGGTTCCTTGAGCTGGTTATCTTCGGGGCATTCACCATTGCGATGCTCGGCAGCTCGGTGAAGCTGTTCAAGGCATGGCAGTCGCTCAAGGCCAATCCCACCAAGGACACCTGCGAGACCATCGCCATGTACACCATGCGGTTGCCATACGAAGAGTACAGCCAGGCCCGCTTCGATCACTCCTACGACGAAATGTTCCCGCCGCGCCCGCACTACTACTCGGTCTATATCGTTTTTTCGGTGCTTTTCTCCGTGGCAGCCGTGGTACTCGGTCTGATTTTCATGGTGCTCGGAATAATCATCTTCTTCGGCAGCTCCGGTGTAGAAGCAGGCTCCGTTGCCGGCATGTACTTGCTCTACGGTGCCCTGGCGCTCTATTACGGCGTGCGCGACCTCGTGACCAAAGAGCGCTGAAGATGTGCGAAAATTTTTCCGGCAGAGTGGGGTGGAGTGGAGGAATTTTCGTAAATTTGCAAATTAATTAACCTGCTTCGGCCACAGGATGTATCCGCGTGTATTTACTTGTGGTCTGGCGCAGCGAAAATAAGAAAGAACAATGATAGACCTTCTCATACCGCTAAGCATCACCGACTACCTCAACGCGAGCTTTTTCTTTGACTGGTTCGTTCAGAACGCCAACTACTGGTTTGTGTTCATCTTCATGGTAGTTGAGAGTTCGTTCATACCCTTTCCGTCGGAGGTGGTAGTGCCACCGGCAGCCTACCTGGCTATGCAGAAGGGCGACATGAACATCTTCCTTGTAGTGCTGGTGGCAACCGCCGGCGCGCTCGTTGGTGCGACGATCAACTACCTGCTCTCACTGTGGGTGGGACGTCCGCTGGTCTACGCCTTCGCCAACTCGCGCCTGGGCCATGCCTGCCTGATTGACAAGGCCAAGGTTGAAAAGGCCGAACGCTACTTCGACGAGCACGGAGCCGCAAGCACATTCATCGGGCGCCTGATTCCGGCGGTGCGTCAGCTCATTTCCATTCCCGCCGGTATCGCCCGCATGAACTTCGGCATCTTTGCGCTCTTCACCGCCCTGGGCGCGCTGGTGTGGAACGCTATCCTTGCCCTGCTCGGATGGTGGCTGGCCCGGACTGTCAGCATCGGGCAGCTCTACGAGGCTGTGGAGAAGTACAACAGCTATCTCACGATAGGCGGTATTGTCCTGCTGGTGCTCTGCATCGCTTATATTATTTACAACGCTTTTAAGCCTAAAACCGACTCCAAGACCAAACAATGATAGTATCTCCCTCTCTGCTGAGCGCCGATTTCGGGTGCCTCAAAGATTCCCTCCGCATGCTCGACGAAAGTCGCGCCGACTGGCTCCACTGCGATGTGATGGACGGCGTATTCGTGCCCAATATTTCCTTCGGTTTTCCCGTTATCGAAGCCGTGGCCAAGCTTAGTCCCAAGCCTCTTGACGTACACCTGATGATTGTTGACCCGGACCGCTACATCGGCCGTGTCCGTGACCTCGGAGCTATGTTCATGAATGTCCACGCCGAAGCCTGTACCCATCTCCACCGTTCCATCCAGGCCATCAAGGCCGCAGGAATGAAGGCTGCCGTGACGCTGAATCCCGCCACTCCCGTGGTGATGCTGGAGGATGTCATCGCCGACCTGGACATGGTTCTGCTGATGAGTGTCAATCCCGGTTTCGGAGGCCAATCGTTCATCCCCGGTACGCTGGCCAAGATCCGCCGGCTGCGCGAACTCATCACAGTCAGCGGTTCGTCGGCACTGATTGAAGTTGACGGCGGCATCAATGCCACCACCGGTGCTCAATGTGCCCAGGCCGGAGCCAACGCCCTTGTGGCCGGCAGCGCAATCTTCAACGCGCCGAACCCCAAAGAAGTAATTGAAACTCTTTCAAGTTTAGCAAGCTAAACTTGAAGTTTAGGGGTTTACAGGTTTATTGGTTTAAACTGAATATCGATTTTCTATGGAAACAGAACTGTTCTCGTTTGAGAAATTGGAAGTTTATCAACTTTCGCGCAGGCTCATTAAAGATGTGTATGGCGTCATAGATCAACTTCCTCAATGTGAAAAATTCGCTTTGGGTCAACAGCTTCAGAGATCTATTGTTTCTGTTGCTTCTAATATAGCAGAAGGTGGAGGGAGAATCTCCTATGATGATAAAATCCGATTCATAGAGTTCTCTTATGGTTCTCTCTTGGAAGCCTACTGCCAGATGCAACTTTGTAATGACTTAGGCTATATTTCCGAAGATAGGTTTAAAGGGTTTAAGCCACAATTCTTTGCCATTTCAAAACTTTTGAAAGGACTTAAGCAAAGTTATTGGCTTAAGATTCAAAGTAAGTAAACTTTAAACCCAAACTTACAATTAAACCTTTAAACACATAAACTAATAAACTTGAGTTGCGCTTGCGCAACGAAAATATATCACATGGACGAAATTTTTACTGAACAAGAACCTGAAGTGGAAAGTTTCGGCGAGGAGCTGGACCGCCGCATGGCCGCCGAGGAACGGCGCCGTGGGGTGCGCCGTCAGCCCGAGGCCGAAGGTGACACGCCGCGCCAACGACGCAAGCCTGTTCAGGACCCGACCGGTCCGTCGAACCACCGTCGCCGTCCGGCAAAAGCCAAGGAGCCGAAGTATACTTTCATCGACTTTCTGCGTGACGAGCGATTCCACTACGGTGTCGGCATCTTCATATGCTTCGTGGCAATAGTCACGGCTGTGTGTGCCTTCTCATTTATATATAGCACGCATGCCGACCAAAGCCTGACCCTGAACAAGACAGTAGCTGAAGTGGCCGCAGCGGCAGCAGAATCCGGCGAGACCATCGAGAACACCGGTGGAGCCTTCGGCGCAAAGCTTGGGCAGTGGTTGATGGTGGACTCTTTCGGCATAGGATCATTCGTCTTCGCAATCTACCTCTTCCTGGTTGGATTGGCCATCATGAAGGTCAAACGAATTTCTTTCTGGACCTTGACATTCCGGTGCCTGTTCACCATGGTAGCCGGTTCGGTGATACTCGGTTTCTTCACTTACAACCGCGCGGCTTATTTCGACCTCGGGGGTAGTCACGGCAGATATGCCAACGAGCTTCTGCTTTACTACTCCGACTGGATCGGTGCCTTCGGAGTGAGCCTGTTGCTGTTAGGTCTGCTCATAGCCACCTACTTCAAGCCGATTAAGTGGTTCTGCGTCAAGATGGGCGGTATGCTCCGCAGGCCTAAGACCCCGGAACCTGAAGAAGAGTCGGAAGAAACTACCGATGAGGCTCAGGCAGCCTTTGAGGCTATGGCCGGTACAGGGACGGATGAAACGCAGGAGACTACGGGCGCGGAACAACCCGAAGAGACTCCTGTTGAGGCTGAAGAGCGGCCGGACTTCGTGGTTACCAATGAAGAGATGTCGGCTGCTCCCGACAGTACTCCTGTTGCGGAAACTTCCGACGACCCCGATGCGCTCATGACGGAAATCATGCAGCCTACCACCGAGACAGTTATCCCCACCTCCGGAGGCGAGCTGGAGCTGGTCATCACAAACACAACCGAGCCCACATCTCCCGAAACTCCCGCCGACGACGAGCCTGTAGAGATTCACGACGGCGACCACCTCGGCCTCGACACAGTCTTCGACCCCCGCGCAACCCATTCGCAGTACGTCAAGCCGACGCTGGACCTGCTTATCGACCGCCCCAAGGGCGTGGCCACGGATGAGGCCGAGCAGAAGGCCAACATCGACATGATTGTAAATGCTCTCCGCAGCTATGGAATTGAAATCCAGCGCATTTCGGCGACTATCGGCCCGACCGTAACCCGCTACGAGATGGTTCCGGCCGAGGGTATCCGTATCGCCAAAATCCGCTCCCTTGAGGATGATATAGCCATGAACCTCGCGGCGCTCGGCATCCGAATCATCGCCCCGATTCCGGGTAAGAACGCCGTCGGCATCGAGGTGCCCAACCGTAAACCTCAGGTAGTGTCCATGCGCGCCATCCTGGAGTCGGACACCTTCCGCAACAACAAGATGAACCTGCCCATGGCGCTCGGTTCGACCATCACCAACGACGTGTTCATGGCCGACCTCTGCAAGATGCCCCACCTGCTGGTGGCCGGTGCTACGGGTCAGGGTAAATCCGTAGGCCTCAATGCCATCCTGACGTCGTTACTCTACTACAAGCACCCCGATGAACTCAAGCTCGTGCTCATCGACCCCAAGATGGTAGAATTTTCCCTCTACGAAAGCATCGCCCCGCAGTTCATGGCCCGCTTGGTGGACGAGGATAAGAGTGTAATCACCGACCCCGACATAGCCCTGAAGACGCTGGCGTCGCTCTGCGAAGAGATGGAAAGCCGCTACCGCCTCCTCACCGAGGCCAAGGTGCGCGTAATCGAGGACTACAACGAGCGCTTCATCCAGCGCCGCCTCAACCCCGAGAAAGGTCACCGCTACCTGCCTTACATCGTGGTGGTTGTCGACGAGTTTGCCGACTTGGTGCAGAGCGCCGGCAAGGAAATTTACGCCTATATTGCCAAAATCGTGGCAAAAGCCCGTGCCGTTGGTATCCATATGATTCTGGCGACCCAGCGCCCGTCGACCGACGTTATCACCGGTGTGATAAAGTCCAACTTCCCGGCCCGTATCGCCTTCAAGGTTACTCAGAGCGTGGACTCCAAGACCATCCTCGACCGTCCGGGCGCTCAGCGTCTCATCGGCCGCGGCGACATGCTAATCCTCATCGGCGGCGCTATCGAACGCGTGCAGTGCGCCTTCGTTGACACCCCCGAAGTGGAAGCCATCTGTGGCCACATCGAGGCCCAGCCCGGATTTGACGAGCCTTACGAGCTGCCCGAACCACCCGCCGAAGGCGAAGGGGGTGGTGGTGGACCCGTGGACGCTTCCAAAATCAACGACGAGTTCAAAAAGGTGGCGGTTTTCACCGCATCCCAGCAGACAATTTCCATCACGCTGCTCCAGCGCCAGTTCGAAATCGGCTTCGGCAAAGCCGCGCGCTATGTGGACCAGATGGAGAAGCTCGGCATCGTCGGACCGGCCAACGGCGCCAAGCCACGCCAGGTGCGCATGACGCCCGACGAGGTAACCCGCATGCTCTCGTGAACTCAACCCCGGTCTACGGCGTTTAATTAGTGTCTAAAAAAGCATGGAGGTGACCTGCTCCTGTCCGCAACAAAATGCCTCCAACATAACCCATCAATCCTGACCGATGACCATTAAAGCTACATACGACGAACTCAGCCGATACGCCAAAGAGCGCTTCGGCCAGCGCATTGCCTTCAGACGCGTCGACGACCGCACCCTGCAGTTGACCTACTCCAAGCTTTTCCTGAGCAAGGACATCGACCTGCGCGTGGAAGCCGTCGAACCCGCCGGGGTGGTTCTGAAGTACGATTCGGGCGTAGGTCTGATCGACAGCATCATACGCGGTGCGGTAGAACGTCTCAGTTCCGGTTTCCCCGGAGCAATTAGTTTTAAGGACGGCTCGCTGATTGAGGTGAATTTCGCTGCCATTCCACAAATGCTGACGCTGATGGCAAATGCGGCCCTGAAAGACATCGCCTTTGACGAAACTCACGCACATGTCGAATTGACATTAAAAGTACCTGAAGATGCGCAGAATTAGCATATTAACTTTCCTGACGGCTCTTCTGGCGACCTTAGGCGCCTCCGCCGCTCCGACAGCCCACCAAATCCTGGCCGGCGTGCGGAAGGCTATGTTTGCCAAACCGTCGGTTGAAATCATGTTCACCCTTACTTCCGACGGTGCCTCAACCCAAGGCTCGGCAGTGATGCAGGATGCCATGTTTACTTTCGCCACTCCGCAGTTTCTGGCCTGGTACGACGGTTCTACTCAATGGGCGTTCCAGCTCAGTACCGAAGAAGTGAACATCTCCGAGCCTACAGCCGAAGAGGTTATGGCCCTCAACCCGTTCGGTATCTTGGGCGACGCACATAAGTATTATAATGTGTCGGTGAGTAAGAGTGCGCCGGGCATGGCCTCGGTGAAACTTACACCAAAGGCCAAAGGCACCGGTATCCTGTCCATCACGGTGGACACCGATGCGGCCAAATATATCCCTCGAGCCATACATATTGCCTTCGACGACGGGCGCTCAATGACACTGACCATCGATCGCCTCACTCCAGGCAACCGTCTTCCGGCCAACAACTTCCGCTACGATTCCAAGCGCTATCCCGCACGTGAAATAATTGACTTACGATAACCCTACCCACTGAATATGAAAGAGATAACCACCAAATGCCTCATTATAGGCTCAGGCCCCGCGGGCTATACCGCCGGCATCTACACTTCCCGCGCCAACCTTCAGCCCGTCATGATTGAAGGCAACCAGCCGGGCGGTCAGCTCATCACCACCACTGAAATCGAGAACTTCCCCGGCTTCCCCGAAGGCATCACGGGTCCCAAGCTCATGGAAGAAATGCGCGCACAGGCAGTCAAGTTCGGCCTCGACATAATCCCCGGCATTGCAACGGAAGTCGACTTCAAGGAGCGCCCCTTTACGGTAAAGGTCGGTAGCGACACCACCATCAAGGCCGAAACAGTGATTATATCTACCGGGGCCTCAGCCCGTTACCTCGGTCTGGACGACGAGCAGAAGTACCTCGGTATGGGGGTTTCCGCCTGCGCTACCTGCGACGGTTTCTTCTTCCGTAAGCGCGTCGTGGCAATCGTGGGCGGCGGCGATACGGCATGCGAAGAAGCGCTCTACCTTGCCGGCCTCGCGTCGAAGGTTTACATGATTGTGCGTCGCGACCAGCTGCGTGCTTCAAAATATATGCAGCGCAAGGTTTTCGAGCATCCCAACATCGAAATTCTTTACAACACCCAGACCGAGGGTCTTTTCGGTACGGACGTACTCGAAGGCGCTCATCTTGTAACGAACAAGGGCACCGAGAACGAGAACCATTACGACATTGCTATCGACGGCTTCTTCCTCGCTATCGGCCATACGCCTAACACTGAGATATTTAAGGGTCAGATTGACCTCGACGACGAAGGTTATATCAAGACCCACGGCCACCGCACGGAAACTAACGTCATGGGCGTCTTTGCCGCCGGCGACGTTGCCGACCCCTACTACCAGCAGGCTATATCCGCCGCAGGTATGGGTTGCCGGGCCGCCATCGAAGCCGAGCACTTCATCCTGATGCACGAATAATGCCTAAAGCAGTAAAAACCAACGCCATACGCCTGCTGGAGCACGCCGGTATACCCTTCACGGCAATTCCCTACGAGTACGATGAAGAGTATGTCGACGCGGCCCATACAGCCGCCACGCTCGGCGAAGACATCAACCGCGTTTTCAAAACCCTGGTGCTTCGTGGCGAGCGCAACGGGCTCTTCGTATGCGTGGTGCCCGGAAATGCCGAGGTCGACCTCAAAAAGGCTGCCGCGGCATTCGGCGACAAAAAAGCAGAGATGATTCACATGCGCGAGCTTTTGCCCACCACCGGTTATATCCGCGGGGGATGCTCGCCTGTGGGCATGAAGAAAGCCCTGCCGACATTCTTCCATTCGTCGGCCCTGGATTACGACTCCATCTACGTCAGTGCCGGCCAGCGTGGACTCCAGTTAAATATTGCCCCTCAGGCACTTATCGACTTCGTCGGCGCACGGGTGGCGGACCTAATTAAGGCATGAATACTTTCGGTAACATCTTCCGGCTGACTTCCTTCGGCGAGAGCCATGGCCCGGCGATCGGCGGGGTCATTGACGGTATGCCTGCCGGTGTGACCCTCGACCTCGGAGCAGTTCAGGCTGAGGTGGACCGTCGTCGTCCAGGCCAATCGGCACTGACAACTGCCCGCCGCGAGGACGACAGTGTGGAATTCCTCTCAGGAATGATGAACGGTGTAACCCTCGGCACCCCAATCGGTTTCATCATCCGCAACACCGATGCCCGGAGCAAAGACTATACCGACGTTGAACACACCTTCCGCCCGGGGCATGCCGACTACACCTACACGGCTAAATATGGCCTGCGTGACCACCGCGGAGGAGGTCGTTCTTCAGCCCGCGAAACGGCTGTGCGCGTGGTGGCCGGTGCCGTTGCACGTCAGGCTTTGGAGCAGGTAGGTATCAACGTTGAGGGTCGTATATTATCTGTTGGCAACGTGGGCCCGGAAGGCATGGAAGAGGCAATCCTCGAGGCTAAGCGGGAGCTGGACTCTCTTGGAGGTATAGTGGAGGGGCGTATCACCGGAGTCCCTGCCGGGCTGGGCGAACCCGTATTCGGCAAGCTTCAGGCCATGCTGGCCTCCGCCATGATGAGCATCAACGCCGCCAAGGGGTTCGAGTACGGACTCGGTTTTGAGCACGCCCGCATGCGAGGCTCCGAAACCATCGACGAATTCGTGAACATTGACGGTTCGATTCATGCGCCACACAACTATTCCGGGGGTATTCAAGGAGGTATTTCCAATGGTGAACCTATAACTTTCCGGGTTGCATTCAAGCCGGTGGCATCATTGGCACGGCCAATGAATACTGTCGACGACAGCGGTCAACGCACCATTCTCCGGCTCAAAGGGCGTCACGACCCGTGTGTGGTTCCCCGCGCCGTCCCCGTCGTAGAGGCTATGGCATGCATGGTTGTACTCGATGCGCTGCTTATGTCACGTGTTTCACGCTGGTAAAAAATTATATCTTGCCGAATCCTTATTATAAAGACTACGCCGACTTCTTGGCTGAGCATTTCGACGGCAAGGTGCAGAAAATCTCCGTCGACGTCGGTGGCACCTGTCCCAACCGCGACGGCACACTCAGCACTGGTGGATGTGTTTACTGCAACAATGAAGCATTCAGCCCTATGTTTGCAAAGCGCGTCCTGCCGGTGGTAGAGCAGCTTGAAAAGGGTAAAGCCTTTTTCCGCCACAAGTACCCGACGATGCGGTATCTTGCCTATTTTCAGTCATATACTTCGACCTACGGCGACCATCTTTCCAAGTTTTCGGCCGCTCTCGCCGACGCCGAAGTCGTCGGACTGGTCATCGGTACACGTCCCGATTGTATTCCGGACGAACTTTTGCGTGAACTCGAAGCTTTGCGGGTGGCTACCGGCAAGCCGATATTTATTGAACTCGGGGCGGAAACGGCTCATAATCAGACGTTGAGCCGCATTAACCGCTGCTGCACACGTGAGACTACCGAGGACGCAGTGCGCCGTATAGCCGCGGCAGGATTTCCAGTGGGTCTGCACCTTATACTCGGCCTACCCGGGGAGAGTGAGGAGATGATGCTCGCCACTATTGCTTGGCTCAACAAGCTGCCTGTGGATACTGTAAAATTCCATCAGCTACAGATACTTAGAGGCACGCGCATGGCAACCGAGATGCCTACGGATATCATTAACTTCACACCGGAATCCTACGCTGAATTATGCGCTAAAATAGTGTGGTTGTTGCGTCCGGACATCGCCATCGAGCGATTTGTGGCTCAGTCGCCATCCGACCTGCTGATTGCTCCGCGCTGGGGGCTCAAAAACTACCAGTTCACAAATCTGTTGCTGAACGAGCTGGCAAAAAGTTCGGCAAGTTCGGCCAACTCCACCGGCCGGTAGGTCGGTAACAAGCCGCTGAGCACGCCCAATTGGCCCAATACCTCATTTGGCGTGTGATGTGCACGTAAGTACTCCATATTCAACGACTTGTCCCGCTTGGACAAACGCACGCCCTCGGCGTTGGTCACCAGCGGCAGGTGTGCGAAGCGGGGCGGTCGGTAGCCCAGAAGTTCGTAGAGATAGAGTTGCTGGGCTGTTGAGAGCAGGAGGTCACTGCCACGCACCACCTCTGTGATGCCCATCAGCGCATCATCCACAACCACCGCGAGCTGGTATGCCCACGCCCCGTCGGCGCGCCGGAGCACGAAGTCGCCGCAGTCGTGAGCCAGATTGAAACTCTGCGGCCCGGCAATGGCGTCCGTGAATGTTATTTTGCGGTCGGGCACCCAAAGGCGCGATGCATGAGGGGATTCAGGTTCGTCCACCTGCCGAGGCATACCGTCGGGGCAGCAGTTGCGCGAATAAATCACGCGTCCGTCGCTTTGATGTGGCGCCTGTGTGGCCATGATTTCAGCCCGTGTACATGTGCATGGATAAACCACGCCCAGGTCCTTGAGACGATTGAGCGCATCGGCATATAAATCAAACCGTTGGCTCTGAACATAAGGCCCGGAGTCTCCGTGGTTTTCGAGTCCTCCTTCGTCCCATTTCAGCCCCAGCCAGAGGAGGTCGTCTTCAATGAGGCGTGCAAATTCAGCCTTAGAGCGCTGAGGGTCAAGGTCTTCTATTCGTAAAATCCAGCTGCCATCCTGCCGACGGACATTCAGGTATGAGAGCAGGGCGGTGTAGAGGTTGCCCAGGTGCATTCGGCCCGAGGGCGATGGGGCGAACCGTCCGCGAACACTCATCCTATTGTGGGCGAAAATTCGGGCAGGAGGGTGAAGAACCGGTCGCCATAAATTGCCTGACCGTCGGCCAGCGATTGGGCTACACACACGTCGCCTGCCAGTCCGCAAATGTCGATGTGTTCGATTCCGTCGTTTTTAATTATGCGCTCGATATGTTCCCGGGCATCGTCGTTGGCAAAAATGGAGTACTCTTCTTTGTGGGCATCTCCACCTTTGAGCAAAAGGGTATATTCGGGCTGATTTGCTTCTAAAGCCTTAGCGAGTCCGGGCCAAATCTTAAATCCCTCGGTGCCGACCACGCAGTGAGCCGGCCACTCCCCGCCGTTGCTTACGAACGAGCAGTGGTTGGCCGGATGTGCATCGGAGGTAATCACAACCTGAGCGTATTCATCTCCATGGGACTCAATAAACTCAGCGAGGGCGTCCATTGCTTCTGCGGCTTCCGGCACAGGCAGGCTGCCGGTTATGAAATCAACCTGCGGGTCGACGATCATGAGCAACTTTTTCATGACTACATCACGTTGAGTACCTGCTCTTTAATCTGCTCGAGGATATCCTTCATGCGTACAACTATTGCCTGCATTTCGGCGTGGTTGCTCTTGGAGCCGAGGGTATTGATTTCACGACCCATCTCCTGAGCGATAAAGCCCAGCTTTTTACCCTGACCGGGCTGGGGAAGGGCCATCGTTTCCATGAAATAGTTCAGATGTTTGCCCAGACGTTGTTTCTCCTCGGCCACATCGAGTTTTTCGATATAGAAAATCATTTCCTGCTCAAGGCGTCCCTTATCGTATTCGATTACCGGAATCTTTGCCAGACCCTCCTCGAGGCGCGCCCGGATTCGGTCGAGGCGTTCGCGCTCGTAGCCTGAAACCGACTCTAAAAGGGCGGCAATGGCCTCGATGCGCACGGTAAAGAACTTTTCCAAAGCCTCGCCTTCAGTGCGACGGTGGGCCATAAGGGCATCCACGGCCTCCTTGGCAGCCTCGAACAGGGCGGCTGCCTGGGCTTCGTCGGCGGCTTCGGGGGTAGTTGTATGCACTGAATCCGGCATTCGCAAAAGTATTGAGAACCAATCGCTTGGCTCGGGAACTCCGAGGGTAGCGGCAGCTTCGGATATCTGACGTTTGTACTGCGCCATTGCGGCCATGTTCAGGCTGGAGGCTGCCTCGGTGTTTGCCCCGGCGAGGTCCTCTACGGTGATGGTAACGTCAACCTTGCCTCGCTCCACCGGATGCCCGATGATGTTACGAACTTCAAGTTCGTGCTCGCGGAATGCGAACGGCAGGCGGACGTTCATGTCCAATTGCTTGGAATTCAACGACTTTATCTCAACTATAATCTTCTTCGATTCGGTGCTACGCGAAGCTTTGCCGAATCCGGTCATCGACATCAACATGCTCAAAAAAATATATTTCGGTCCAAGCACATTGCCTGTCCCAAATCTGTCACAAAGTTAGTGATAATTTTTGAAACCCCACCTACCTTTCCCAAGATTTTGAATAACCTTTTCAAAAGCCTCCACCGAGGAATGCACCCTTCTTAAAAACAATCAATTTAATAATTTACACGATTATTTGATTAGACCTTTCAGACGCTGATTCAATATTTGTACAAGGTCAGCATCAGTTTCAATGCTTCCTGTCGTTATACAAGCGGTGGGATTCTTTTCTTTCCTTTTCATAAATGCATACGGCACACCATAGGAATCCAAATCCCTTCCCGAGCCGGTTTTAAATAAAACGCCACAGGAATGAGAGCCGTCCCAAAAGCCACCAAACTTGCTATGCTCAATGCCTTCAGCTATCAGGCGGGAAGCATGGGTCCAAATGTCATAAATATTATGTTTGTAAAGGACAACCTTGTACCAATCGGGTTCGAAATTCACCACAGTCCCGCTCCAATTTCAGGCTCCACCCAGCGGTCCTCATACCCCATCGCCCATGCGATGCAATTATAAACATCACTTGTATCGCTCAGAATATGGAAGTTCGGGTCTGCACCAAGATCGGGAAATGCACGTATCAGTTCCTGTCGGTTGAAAGGAGTATCGAGAGCCATTTATCGCATGCTTCTTTTAAACTAACGAAACCGTTGTACTTCATCACACCAGGAAAAATGAGATCGAGAGCGCGCACCAACTGGCTTGGGCCCTTCTTGAGTTCCTCAACTATAAACGGAACTGCGTCGATGCCCATATTTACAATCTCCTTGAAATGAGAGTTCTCCAAGTTGTTGGTAGGAAGGAATTTAGTCTCTTGATTCCAGTACTTGAGGTTTTGAAAAAAGTTAGCTGATTTCTCTATTTCGCCTGTGTCAATGCTATTTGATTCGCCGGTTCTTGAAATGGACGTAATTGATGATGAAAAGACAAACACCGAGTCGCTACCTTTCAATTCTCTTTCCGTGAAAGAAATCGACGGTTGTTCGGTAATTTGTGTTATATAATCAATCTTTCTCATTTCTCAGTTCCACTTTAAAAACATGTTTTGCAACTCTTTGCTTGTCGAAAAATATCTCGAAGCAATATTTACCGGGGTGCTCAAATATCAACCCCTTTAATCCGGCGACTACATTTAATTTCTGCATATTTTCCATACGTTCGAAAGGGCTGCTCGCCTCAAAAATCTTCTCCGAATTATCATCGGATGCGATGTTGAATGTCAAACGGTCAAAGGATTTCTCACATCCTTCCATATTTATCTTTGCAGCAATGGAAAAATAAGCTCTCCATGGGAATTTAGACGCCTTGATAGAATCGAAAGTATCTACTATGGTAAGCTTACCGTTCGTCTCGGAAGCGTATTCGCAGAGGGTCAAAATTTCCGGGTACATAATTTGGGTGGTCAGGTTCCTTTTCTTGCACAACGCAAAGTTAGCTAAAAAGTTTGTTATAATCAAATTAACCAAGTTATTTATCCAAAACTTAGAATGCTATGATTACGCGCGAAAGATTTTTCCCCGCAATGCATGGGAATAAGAAGAATTTTGTATCTTTGCACAAAAAGAAAGCAATGGCTGTAATTCTCAATATAGAAACAACGGGAAAGGTGTGCTCTGCGGCACTTACTGCGGAGGGTATGATTCTTGCTCATCGTGAGGACTTCGAAGGGCGCAACCACGCACTCCTCCTGAGCGATTTCATCAAGTATTGTCTTGATTTTGCCAGAGATAAAGAGTTGAAGCTCGAAGCCGTGGCCGTGAGCCTCGGACCGGGCAGTTACACCGGACTCCGTATAGGCCTCAGTGAAGCAAAAGGTCTGGCGTATGCACTTGATATCCCTCTGATAGGTATCAACACCCTCGAACTCATGGCTACCCGGGTCATGTTCTCCGTCGACGGTATCGATCCCGAAACAATCTTCATACCCATGATAGATGCCCGGCGCATGGAGGTTTATACAGCTGCTTACGACTTCGGACTCACCCCGCTGCTCGAACCCCAAGCGATGGTTCTAAGCGAAGATTCCTTCGCCGACCTCAAAGCCAGCGGCCGACCGATTCTTGTCTTCGGTAGCGGAGCGGAAAAAGCGCGCGAAATCCTGACCGCCGACTGTCCTCAAGCCCAATTCGTTCCCGACGTGGAGCCGCTTGCCGTGGACATGATAGCACTGGCCGACCGCGCACATCTCAGCCGCAATTTCCTCGACACAGCCTATTGCACTCCAATATACCTCAAAGATTTTCAGGCAACTAAGCCTAAACATAAAGTGCTCTGATGTTCGATAACGAAGACCTCCGTCAAGCCATCGCCACGCTCCGCAGCGGAGGCGTCATTCTTTACCCTACCGACACGGTGTGGGGTTTGGGATGCGATGCACGCTCGTCGCAGGCCGTTCGGCGCATATTCAGTATCAAACAACGGTCTGACGCCAAGGCACTGATAACTCTCGTTGGCTCGTTGGCGCAGTTGGAGCGTACTGTAACAGGCATCCCGGATGTAGCTTACCAGCTCATTGAGTACGCCGACCGTCCCACTACAATAATTTACGACGGCATCAACCCCGCCGCAGGAATTGCACCCGAACTTGTGGCTGCCGACGGAACTTTGGCCGTGCGTGTGACAGCCGAGGAGTTCAGTCGCGAACTCTGCCTGCGCTCGCGCATGCCGCTGGTTTCTACATCGGCTAACTTAAGCGGGCGTCCGACCCCGGCCACCTTCGCTGAAATTGAACCGGACATTGTAGCAGCTGCGGACTATGTCTGCACCACGCGCAGGACGGATACCACACCTCATGTCCCCTCATCGATAATTCGTTTGAGTGAGGATGGTCTTTTTAAGATAATACGTTGATAATGACTCTATTCCCGGCTAAAATACACAAACGGCTCCACGACCTGTTTTTTGCCTTCCTTGCCTGGCGCGAGGCTCACATCAGCGAGAAAAACTTCGTGCTGGTGCTGGCGCTTTTTGTAGGAATCTTCGGTGGTCTGGCAGCCCTGGTGCTGAAATTCCTGATTCACCTCATCTCCGGGCTGCTTACATCACACGTCAACCTCACCGCCGGCAATTACCTCTACTTCCTGTTGCCTTCCGTCGGAGTGGTTCTTACGGCCCTGTACGTGCGCTATCTCGTCCGCGACAACATAAGCCACGGCGTAACCCGCGTGCTGTACGCAATTGCCCAGCGCAAAAGCCGCCTCAAGAAGCATAACATCTATACGTCGGTCATCGCATCGTCAGTCACCATCGGCTTCGGTGGATCGGTCGGGGCCGAGGGCCCTATCGTGTACACCGGTTCCGCAATAGGTTCGAACTTGGGCCATGTGTTCCGCATGTCGCCGCGAATTCTTATGATTTTGGTCGGGTGCGGGGCTGCGGCCGGTATAGCCGGTATCTTCAAGGCTCCAATCGCCGGCATGCTTTTCACCCTCGAGGTGCTGATGCTTGACCTCACTGCAGTGTCGGTTATGCCGCTGCTCATTGCATCAATCACCAGTGCCACAATCGCCTATGCGTATACAGGCACAGAGTTTGAATTCTTCTTTGCACAGACCGAGGATTTCAACATCAACCGCATTCCGCTGGCAATCGGTCTCGGACTCGTATGCGGATTCGCGTCGCTTTACTTCACACGGGTGATGAACATGATGGAGTCCTTTTTCGGCCGCTTCCGCAACCCCTGGCGAAAGACCCTCATCGGGTGCGCCATTCTTTCGTTGCTGGTTTGGCTTTTCCCGCCGCTTTATGGTGAAGGCTACGGTTCGATAGTCGGACTCTTGGCCGGCGACACGTCGTCGATTGTCAACGGCTCCATTTTCTATTCCGACCGCAATCAGGTGTGGTTCCTGGCCTTGTTTATATTCGCCATCATCCTCTTCAAAGCCTTCGCCTCATCGGCCACCAATGGAGCCGGCGGCGTGGGTGGTACCTTCGCGCCGTCGCTTTACGTGGGATGTATGGCCGGCTTCCTGTACGCTTTCGCCCTCAACCACTCGGGACTCATACCGCTGGAAATGTCCACCAAGAACTTCGCGCTTATGGGCATGGCCGGCGTGATGAGCGGCGTTATGCACGCACCTTTGATGGCAATCTTCCTCACTGCCGAACTAACCGGAGGCTACGACCTCTTCCTGCCCCTGCTGATTGTAAGCACCATTTCTTACGGTACCATCAAAATCTTTGAGCCATATTCTATCTACACCACCCGTCTTGCAAAGCGCGGAGAGCTGCTTACACACCAGAAGGATCAGGCCGTGCTTACACTGCTCAAAATCGACAATGTAATAGAGACCGACTTCCTCCCCGTGTACCCCGACATGACGCTCAAGGAAATGGTCGATGTCATTTCCAAATCCAACCGCAACCTCTTCCCGGTAATCAACGAGAACCGGGAACTCGTGGGTATTGTCCTTCTGGACGACATCCGAAACATCATGTTCCGGCCTGAACTCTACCGCCGCATGCGCGTCAACACCTTCATGGTGTTGCCTCCGGCGAAGGTCGAAGTGGGGCAGAGCATGGATTCGGTGATGAAAACCTTCGACGACACCGGTGCCTGGAACTTACCCGTCGTGGAGGACGGCAAATATGTAGGCTTTGTGTCCAAATCAAAAATCTTCAACAGCTACCGCCGAGTCCTCCGCCACTACTGCGACGACTAACTCAACATAGAAATACAACTTCACAAATTTGTGAAGTTGGAAAATTTTTGTTATATTTGCATTGTATTAAAGCATGATTGTCCAATTTGGCGTTGACTACCTCCGCGACCTGTTTCAAAAAGGTTACTGTAACGACAAGAAGCATCGATATCGTGCTGATGTGATAAAACGTTATCAGAGCGGCATAAACTCCTCATTTCAGCCTCAAGAGTAGAAGATTTATTCAGAATTAACTCTTTGAATTTTGAAGCGTTACATGGAAATAAGGAAGGCCTCTTTTCAATAAGAGTTAATAATCAATATAGAATTGAGTTTTCTTTAAAAGACACCGAGGAAGAACCAATTTTGACAATTTGTACTATTGTAGAACTCTCTAATCACTATAAGTAATATGATTACCATCCCCGGGGTTGATCCCGACATGATAGCCAACAACATTATTCCTTCGAACCCGTCACACCCGGGCGAATTAATTAAAGACGAACTCGAGTGTAGAAAACTCACGCAGGCACGTTTGGCTGAGAGCATTGGAGTTAAACCCTCAATAATCAATGAGATTATCAAAGGGAAGAGAGGAATAAATGTCGAAATTGCCCTCCTGCTTGAAGCTGCATTAGATATTCCGGCAAATTTTTTGCTAAATCTTCAGACCCTCTATAACATGCAGTCAATCAAGGCAAATCCAACCTTCATGGAGCGCTTGTCAGCAGTGCGCAAAATCGCTATGCTATAAAGTGCCGGAGTTTTTACAGGCGGAGGCGGAGGGTGAGGCCGAACTGGCGGGGACGGCCTTGCTGCATGAAGGCGTGGCCGATGGATAGGAAGTAAAAGTTGGAGTAACGGGTAGAAGTAATATTGCGGGCCCAAAGGCGCAGGCTCCACTTGGCCGCGCCAAAGTTAACCGATGCGTTCAGGAGCCCGTAGAAAGGCTGCTTCAGCGTATTGGCTTCATTCCAGTAGATATTTCCGGCTCCGGTGAAATTGATGTTCACACTTGGCGTTATTCCCTTGAAAACCAATGGTGAAGCCACATAATTGACTTCGGCGAACACGGTGTTCGACGGAGCATAAGGCACCCGTTTGCCTTTATAATCCGCTCTACCGTCATCGTAGCGGTGGAAACGGGCATTGGTGTAGCCGTATGCAAGGCGAGTGGTTATATCGGGTGTAGGCTCCCATTCGGCTGTCAGTTCAAACCCGCCGGAGAAAGTACGGCCTGCGTTGGTCATCACGCGCCCGGTGACGGTGCCCGGAGGAAATACAGTCAGCTGCTGGTTGCGAACATCGATGAAGAACCCTGTAGCCTGGGCATTGAAGTTGCTCGCGGGCGCCCAACGCACCCCGGCCTCGTAGTTGAAACTCTTCTCCGGTTTGTAGGCTACAATTTCTTCGAGAGAGTACAGCGGAGTGAGGCCCATTTCGGCCATGAGGCGCTGCTGAAGCACATCGCTGAACATCTGCGTGTTGTAGCCGCCGGCCTTGTATGCTTTTGAGAACGAAACGTATGGTGTCCAGGCTCCTGCCTCATAGTTGATGGCGAGCTTTGGTAAAAGCTCCACGAATGTCTGACTTAGCGCTCCCCGGTCGTTGAGGTCTATGTCGGTGTGCGAAAATAGCTCTTCTTTGCCATCAGGCAATAGGTGCATGGTGCTGAAGCCTGTTTTGCAGTGACTGCGATAGCTGATATCGCTCTTTTCAATGTCCAACCGCAGGCCACCTTCGAAGCGCCAGCGCCCCAGGTGGTATGTGCTCTGGTGGTAGAATGCCACGCCGCCGTTGGTGAGGTCGAAATTACTTCCGAGAGTGAAATCGCGACCGTCCCATCGGATGGGATAATCAGGATTAATCTGGTTGCGATGATTCTCAATCAACTGGGAAATACCTGTGTCAAAGAAGGTTACGGGGGCATCCATGTCCGTGTTCTTATAGAAGCCGAACACACCTCCGAGCCAGTTGTATGCTCCGCGCGAGCCACGCACGAAGAGATCCTCCGTCAGTGCCCATTCCCGCCTGTCCTGAATCAGGGTGAAATAGTCGGCCGGCGTGAAATCCTGGTCGAGGGTCATGCGGTCGTTAAGATGCTGCACTGATGTCACCGACGTCACCAGCACGCGGCGTCCGGCCCATGCCACAGTGAGCGCGTCGGCAAACGAGCTACGGCGGTATTTGCATGGGTCGTTAAAGGAAATTTCCTCTGTATCAAGGTTTTGGTAAGGATATCCACCCTGAACATTTCGGTTGAACACAGCAGTGTTGGTAAGCGAAAAACGCGACTTCGGGCGCCATGCTGTTTTCCAGCGTAAGCTACCGGAATTTTCGGTGTCTAACCGGTTGTTGTTGAATGCATTGCGGAAAAAGCCGTCGGTGTGATGGAATTGACCCGTCAGCGACATACCGAGCGTTGAGTTGAACGGTGCATAATAGCCGGCCGAGACCGATGTCGTATTGGCCGACCCATATTCGAGCGACGCACGGAACCCTTTGGTATTCAACGGAGAAAGGGTGCGGATGTTTATCTGGCCGGCCATGGTGTTGCGACCGTTAAGCAGTGTTTGTGCACCCCGCAGAACTTCAATATTCTCTATGTCGGTAAGGTCGAAATCGTAGTTGTCCTTATTCATATAGGGTATATTGTCCACCGTCAGACCTACCACCGGTTGGTCTATGCGCGCTCCGAGGCCGCGAACGTAGATGGACGATGTCATGCGCGAGCCATAGTCCGGCATGTAGAAATTCGGCGCCACAGTGCTGATGCCTTTGGGCGCTTCAATGCCCAAACGCCGCGTCTCGGTCGACGAGATGCGCGTCACTACCAGTGTCGAGGCTACGCCGTCGGCACTCTGCTTCACGCCCATTACCTCCAGCGGCTTGAGGTTGTGAGCCCGCAAAGAGTCAGCGGCATGGTCGGCTGCTGACAGGCTGAGCGCCGTCATTATGGTCAGGGTACAGATAAATCGCTTCATTCTTTCTCGGATAATTCAAGCCAGCGCATCTCTTTTTCGTCGATAATGGGCCCAAGTTCGCTGTAGCGCCTTGATTTTGATGCATATTCCTCTGCATCAACCTGTTCGCCGGCGGCAAAAAATGCTTCCAGAGAGTCTTTTTCCTCATTGAGCTTCTCCAACTCCGCCTCAAGCGCCTCAAGTTCCCGTTTTTCCTTGAAAGTGAGTCGTTCAGGGCGCGATGGTTTGGGTTTACGGGTATCCGAGGACGGTTTTGGTTGTTCGGCTGCGGTCTGTTTCTGGAGGCTGTCGATGAAAGCGCGGTAGTCCGAATAATTTCCGGGGAAATCGCGCACAACTCCGTCGCCTTCCATCACGAAGAGATGGTCAACGATGTTGTCAAGGAAATAGCGGTCGTGGCTGATGACGATGACACACCCCTTAAAATCCACCAGATACTCTTCGAGTATGCCTAACGTGATTATATCCAGGTCGTTGGTGGGCTCGTCGAGAATGAGGAAGTTAGGTTGTTGCATCAACACCGTGGCCAGATGCAGGCGGCATCGCTCTCCGCCGCTGAGGGTGTGGATATACTTTTGCTGATCCTTGGGGTTGAAAAGGAAGCGCTGCAGGTACTGCATCGGTGCGATGCGCTCGCCCGTGCTTAAGGCAATGTCCTCGGCCAGTTCAGTGACGGCATCGACCACGCGCTTGTTCTCGTCGAAACTCAAACCGTCCTGGCGGTAGTAGCCGAAGCGGATAGTTGTCCCGACGTCCCAGCTCCCGCTGTCGATGGGTTCGAGTCCCTGAAGCATTTTCACAAAAGTCGATTTCCCGACGCCGTTCTCGCCAACTATGCCAACCTTCTCGCCGCGGGCGAAAGTGTAAGTAAAATCATCAAGAATCACCTTTTCGCCAAAGTGCTTGCTCACCCCGCGGGCCTCGAAAATCTTCGAGCCGATACGCGACGAGCCTCCTTCAAGGCGCACGTTTTTCTCGTTCAGATTCACTTGGGAGCGAGATTTGAGCTCATAGAAATTGTCTATACGGAACTTTGCCTTACCTGCCCGCGCCTGTGGCTGGCGGCTCATCCACTCCTGCTCCTTGCGCAGGGTGTTGCGTACCTTGGCCAGCTCTGCAGTCATGGCCTCTATGCGTTCGGCGCGTCTGCGCAGGTACATGTCGTAGTTTCCGTCGACTATAAAAGCCTCGTTATGGTCAAGCTCGATTATCCGAGTACAAACCCGGTCGAGGAAATAGCGGTCGTGGGTCACAAGGAGAAGTGTGGCCCGCGAGCGTTTCAGGTAATTCTCGAGCCACTCGATTGTGGTGATATCCAAGTGGTTGGTCGGCTCATCGAGGATTAAGAACTCCGGGTCGGACATCACCGTTCGGGCCAGGGCCAAACGTTTCCGCTGTCCACCTGAAAGATGATCAACCGGAGCATTGTGGTCGTGGAGCCCGAGGCGTGTCAGAAGCTGTTTCAACCGGTCCTGATAGTCCCACGCCGAGGCTTCATCCATCTGGCGGACAGCCTCTTCCTGCTCCTGATGGCTCCCGTGGGCAATAGCCGCCTCATAGCGTCTCACAATGGCGGCCACAGGGTCGTCGGAGTCCAGGGCGGCATCCATCACTGTCATTCCCGGCTTGAACAGCGGGTCCTGAGGCAGGAAGCCTACACGCACGCCGTTGCGGAACACAACGTTGCCACTATCGGCGCTTTCCTCCCCGGCGATGATGCGCAGCAGCGTACTTTTACCGGTGCCGTTTCGGGCAACAATACCGATTTTATCGCCTTCGTCAACGCCGAAGGTGATGTCGCCGAACAGCAACCGGTCGCCGTAGCTCTTGGTCACATTTTCAAGGTTGAGGAAATTCGCCATGGTGTATTGTGCCGCTACCGTTTAATTTATTGAATCACGATTTCGTCCACGAACAGCCATGCGGCAGCTCCTTCTTTGGCGCCGGGCATCTGGCGGTTGCCGGTAACGACAACGCGAACCGCCTTTGCTTCAACCGGCTCAAAGGTCAGTGTATGGGTGGCAATCTGTGCGGCTTCGCTTGATGTCGTTTCAGGATATGTTGCGGTGGCAACAGTGGTGAAGGTCTTGCCATCGGGCGAAACGGCCACGCTCATGCCGGTTGCGTCAACCACCCAGCTGGCAAAGTCTCGGTTGGTGCGGATGCTCACGCTGCTCACTTTTGTCGGCTCGCCAAGGTCGATGGTCGCATCGAGGTCGGCTCCATAGAAACCGAGCCAACCACCTGCATTGAAGGCCGCCCCACCGAACTTTCCATCCACAAGTGCCGAAGCGCCCTTGTCGGCATACTTCGGCGCGGGTTCTTCAGCCAGAACAATGGGTTTGAACGTAGCGTAGTTTATGTTGATACTATCGGCGAAGACCTTGCCCGGACCTTCCGGACGAATTGCAACAGCCTTGATTACGGCCGACTCGCTCAACTCAAGAGGTTGCTCATAGAGAGTCGCATCCTCTGTGGGCTCGCTTCCGTCGAGAGTATAATAAACGGGTGCATTGTCGATGGTGCCGAGTTCGGCAACTATAACTTTGCGCTCGGCATCCGGCTCGAGTGAGCCCGAAACTTCGAACATGTGCGTTGCGTAGCGGTAGCCGCGGTTGCGGTACTGGTTCACCAGTTGGGGCATGCGGCGGCCGAAGTCCTTGTAGTCGCGTTTGTCCTGAGCCGTCCATTGCACTTCTGCCAGTGCAGCCATACGAGGAAGTTCCATGTACTCAACCTGCGGATAGTTATCGATGTACTCTGTCCAGAGGTTTGCCTGAACGCCGATGATATGGCGGTTCTCCTCCGGCGTGAGGTCGTCAAACACAGGGTTGAAGCTGTACACCTTCTCGACGGGCACATATCCGCCGATTGCGTCGGGCTCGCCCTCGCGGTTGAGGGTCTGATAATAGTCGAAGTAGAAGAAATTGGTGGGTGTCATGATGGCGTCATGACCCTGACGGGCTGCCTCTTTAGCTCCGTCGACACCGCGCCACGACATCACGGTCGCGCCCGGCGCCAGGCCTCCCTGCAAGGTTTCGTCCCAGCCTATCATCTTGCGGCCGCGCTCGGCAAGGTGGTTGCCTGCGTGCTTGATGATGTAGCTCTGGAGTTTCTCCTCCACTGTGCCGTCGGCATCATTCTTGAAGCCCAACTCACGCGCCTTGGCCTGGCATTTGGGGCAGTCGTGCCAGCGCACCTTCGGGCATTCATCGCCGCCTACGTGGATGTATTCCGACGGGAAAATGTCAGTAATTTCGTTCAGGACGTCGTCGATGAATGCGAGCACCGAGTCGTTGCCGGCGCAAAGCACATCCTGGCTCACGCCCCAGCGATGCCACACCTCGTAAGGGCCACCGGTGCAACCCAGTTCGGGATATGCAGCCAGTGCGGCAAGCATGTGACCGGGCATGTCTATTTCGGGAATGATGGTTATGTGGCGTTCAGCGGCATAGCGGACAATGTCGCGGGCCTCTTCCTGGGTGTAAAAACCGCCGTAGGGTATAGAATCGGAAGTGTTGAAGTCATGTCCGATGCAGGTACCTCCGCGCATGGAGCCTACCTCCGTAAGCTTCGGACGGCTCTTTATTTCGATGCGCCAGCCCTGGTCTTCGCTCAGATGCCAGTGGAAGCGGTTGATGTTGTGGAGGGCAAGCATGTCGATGAATTTCTTCATCGAGTCGGTAGGGAAGAAGTGGCGGCTTGTGTCCAGCATGGCCCCGCGGTAGGAGAACCGTGGCGCATCGGAAATAGTTGCTGCCGGGAAATTTACCGTAAGCTGCCCTTGCTCGGGAACCGACTTGCGGAGGGTCTGGATGCCGTAGAACGTTCCGGCAGGCGTAGCGCCGTTGATGGTGATCAATGCCGGCGTGACCGTGAGCTCATACGCTTCCGGGTTTTCGTTGGTCAGGTCGCTTTTGAGCACGATGGCGTGGTGCGAAGCCGGGGAATCGGTCACCTTCGGAGAGAGGCCGGTAAGGTCCTTCACATATTCGGCCAGGAATTGCGCATTGCGGCGCATTACAGAGTCGCCGGCAGGGTAGGAAATGACCGTGGAACGGTCCAGCTTGAAACCTTCGGGTTCAGCCTGATTATACACAATCTCCTGAGGCAGAGGAATTACATCGTAGTTAGCTACAACCTCAGTACGTCCGTCGCACGAGGCCATCAGTGCCGCAGCCGCAAGCACACCGGCAAAGCTCTTAATATTCATGGGTCAGTCGGTTAAAAGAAATATCGGCAAAGTTACTGATTTTCCCTGACAATTCCAACTCACATTCCGAGCCCGCATGCGTGCAGTTGTATAAAGACTACCCTTAGGGTTGCTCATTCGGAGAAAAATCCCTAAATTTGCGCATTAATACCAATTATCATGAAAAAAACAATACTAACTCTTGCCGCTGCGGCGTGCGTAGCCCTTTCCGCTACCGGCGCCGACACCGACCGCGAATTCCGCGGCGCATGGATGCACACCGTGTACCAAGGACAATACCACCGCAACAACACCGAGCAAAATAAAGCATATCTCATCGGCCAGCTGGACAGCCTCAAGGCCATGGGTGTCAACGCCATTGTGTTCCAGGTGCGCCCTTCGGCCGATGCTTTCTATGCCAGCGTGCACGAACCCTGGAGCCGTTTCCTCACCGACGGCGGTAATGCCCCTGAACCCTACTGGGATCCTCTTGAATTTATGATTGAAGAGAGCCACAAGCGAGGCATGGAACTTCATGCGTGGCTCAACCCCTACCGCGTCACTACTTCCAAGAACGAAAAGCTGCCCGCCGGCCACATCTACAACCGTCACCCCGAGCGTTTCATCGAATACGACGGAAAAATCTATTTCGACCCCGCCTTACCCGAGAACCGCCAGTTCATCACCGACGTGGTCGAGGACATTGTAAGCCGCTATGACGTGGATGCAATCCACTTCGACGACTATTTCTACCCTTATCCGGCAAAAGTTCCCTTCCCCGACGATGAGTCATACGCAAAGTATGGCAACGGCATGGACCGCGGCGACTGGCGCCGTCAAAACGTCGATGTACTAATAAAGGGTATCAACGAAAAAATTAAGACCATCAAGCCTTGGGTGCGTTTCGGAATCAGCCCCTTCGGAATCTTCCGCAACAAGAAAAACGTAGAATGGGGCTCTGATACCAACGGACTCTCCAACTACGACGACCTCTATGCCGACGTCCTCCTCTGGGACCGCGAGGGTTGGATTGATTATCTCCTGCCTCAGCTTTACTGGGAACTCGAGCATAAAAATGCATCCTACCTTGCATTGATTGACTGGTGGAACCGCAATGCCGGACAGCACGGACACCTTTACATCGGTCAGGACGTGTCCCGCACCATGACAAAGAAGAACCTCGAACCTTCCACCGATACCAATCAGCTACATCATAAAGTCGACCTCTCGCGTGCTGCCGAGAACGTATCAGGCAACTGCTGGTGGCCCGGATATGCGTTGACGGCCAACATCGGCGGGGTTGCCGACTCCCTGATGTACTCCGTACAGGCTACCCCGGCCATCGTGCCCGCCTATAAGCACCTTCATTCAGCAGGTCCCAAACCTGTAGAGAACGTAGCCCTTGAGGGGAGCGTAATCTCCTGGGAGCCAGTCGTGGCCGGCAATGCCATTGAGGATGCCGTACGATTCGTGGTTTACTCCATGGCGTCGCCCGAGCAGTACGAAGCCCCCGAAACATGGCAAATTGTGGAGCTGACCGGTGTGCCTCAATACACCGCCCCGTCCCCCGGTACTTATGTCATCACCGCGCTCGACCGCGTCAATAACGAGTCGGAACCCTCGGCTGTAATCGTAGTTGAATGAACCCCAAAGTCAGCATTATCGTACCGGCCTATAACACAGAGGCTTACATCGGGGAATGTATCGACCGCCTGCTGGCCTTGCGATATGCCGACTTTGAAATAATTGCCGTCGACGACGGCTCTACCGACCGCACCGGCTCCCTGCTCGACAGCTACGGAGCGCCGGTGCGCGTCATTCATCAATCCAACGGGGGCGTTTCACGCGCACGCAATGCAGGCATCGAAGCCGCAACCGGAGAGTTCATAATGTTTTGTGACGCCGACGATTACTACCACCCCGATGCACTTAATGTTCTCTCGGCAGCCATGACCGACGATGTCGATATCGTTGCCGGACAAATGACCACACGTCCTCCCCGTGGCAGATTGTCGTTGCCTTCAAAAGTCCGCATTGTCTCCGGCCTGACCATGGCCCGTAACGTCCTCTATCAAAAACGCGGATTCGACCATAGTCCCTGCGGAAAACTCTTCCGTCGGAGCCTTTTTGGCGGCGAGGTAATGTTCAAGCCGGACACCAAGTACGAAGACCTCGAACTGAGCCTGCGTCTTTTTGCGGATGCACGACAGGTGGCTGTACTGTCTTCGAAAGTCTATTTCTACCGCCAGCACTCCGGCAGCTTCATGCATCAGTGGAGCAGGGGACGCCTGGATGCGTTGGCCGTCGCCGAGTCGCTTGTAAACCAGGCTGCTGCCTATGGCTCCGACCTCGAAGCAGCGGCCATATCCCGGCGTTACAGCGCGGCCTGGAACCTGTTGCGGCCGGCAAACGACCACGGTGAAACAGAGGTCGCTGACCGTTGCCGCCAAATCATCCGGGCCACACGCTTGCGTGCCCTCATGGACCCTAACACACGTTTGAAAAACAAACTCGCATTCCTCCCCGCTTTGCTCATTTAGCGCCCATCAGCCACCGAACCGTAGATTATTTGCGTCAAAAGTCTTTCTGCTCGTTCAGAGTGTCCCAAGCGGCTCAAGCGGGTATAATTTCCTGTGTTTATAACCCAAAAAAGCGCCCTTCCGGGTGGAAAGGCGCTCAAGTTCTTTGTCAATTATTAAAACCGGAAACCGGTAGTCAGAATCACGTTGTTGTGATTGTTGCTTAGGGCGGCTACAGGAGAGTCAACGCCGTTGTAGGGAGTGTAGGCGCGGTAGGTGCTCTTCTGGTTCGTGTGCTGGTAGGTCAGGTCGATATACCAGCCACCGATGCGGTAGCCCACACCACCGGAGATGTTCACCGTGTTGTCGTTGAAGATGTAGGAGGGGTCAGTGCCGCTGGTAAAAATCTGCACATCGCCGTTATAGGCCTTTGACTTCACACCGGAGCTCTGGCGGTTAACGCCGAAGCGCACGCTGAGCTGCGGAGTGATTCGTCCTTCAAGACCAAGACGGATAATGTTGGCACCCTGGAAATAATCCTTGATGTCCTGGTTGGCGTAGGTGTTCGGAACGAACGACGACTGGTAACCGGTATAAGCAGCCTCTTTCATGCTCATGGCGTTGTAGTTAACGCGTTCATAATCAAGGCTGATGATGCCATAAGAACTGATGGTGGCCGAAGCACCGAACATGAATCGCCAGGGCGAATTCAGGCGCGAATCGTAGTCGTAATTAGGCGTATCGCAGTCGTAAGTCTGTGCTTTCTGATATCCGTCGGGTGTGTACCGGCCCTGCATTGAGCCGAATCCCTGGTGGCGCAGGCTCATCCAGGTGGGGGTATGTACTGCGGCGCCAATGCGCAGGAAATCAGCCACTCGCACAATTACGCCGAACTTCAGGTTGACGCCCGTTCCGGAGATGCTCCGCACATTGCTCAGGTCGAAGCCCGCATTGCCGGTTGTCAGCGCATCGGTCACATTATTATATATGAGCGCCTTCTCCATGCTTTCGGAGTAGTAGTTCGACGAGTTGTAGCTCAGGTCGGTGATGTTCACCCCGGCACCCCAGTAGACCATGTCGTTGACATTGCCGGCGATGTTGATGGAGTACTCGTCCATGCCGCCCCATTCGCGAGTGGTGTAGAGCGCGTCGCCGTGGGTACCTGTGTTATAGAGTCCTGCGTAGGATTCATTATTATTGGTGTTGCTTATAATCGCGGCATTGTAGCTCAGAATAGAGAGCCAGTCTTCCTGACTGTCGAAGTAAGGGTTGTAACCGGTGTCATCGAGGAGGTCGGATGAATTAACACCCTGCGTGAAGGACGCTACATAGTTCGAAAGAGAACCGGGCGAGGGGTTCTGGTAGCCGGACATCACGCGGTCGAAAGTTGCCACACGGCTGTAGCCAACGCCGAAGGAGAGGCTTTTGAGCGCGCCCTTGAGGTTGAAGGTGCCGACATAGCCTACATTATCGAAGTAAGCTTTGGTTTGAGTTTCCTTTGTGATGTCGGTGGGCGACATAGACGTCACGCTGCGGGCACTGATATCGAAGGTAAGGCCCACGTCGCTGGAGCGGTACATACCCAGGCCGGCCGGGTTCTGGTTCATCGAGGAGAGGTCGCCTCCCAGGGAGGTGAACGCTCCGCCCATACCGACAAAGCGTGCTGTGCCGCGGAGTTGAACGGGTGTAACGGTGTATGCATCTACGGCACTCTGGCCGAAAGCTGCGCCTGCGGCCAAAAGGGCCATCAGATTAAGGGTTATGTAGCGTCGCATAGGATGAATTTTTATTTGCATGTAATGGATACAATAATAACCGCCGAGGCGCTGAATTGTTTACGCCGGGGCGGTTATCACAAAGATTTTTATCTGCGTCCGCGACCGGCACCTCCGCCGGAGCCTCCATGACCGCCGGAATATCCTCCGCGGGAGCTGTTGTTGCTGCCGCTGCTGCGGTAGGAACCGGAGCTTGAGCTTGAGCTGCGGCTGGACGAGTTGTAGCTATTGCGATTCGAGGAAGAACTGCTGCTGTTGCGGTTCGACGACGAGTTGTAGCTGCCGGACGAGCTGCTTGAGTTGCTGCCGCGGCGACTGTTGTTGCTGGGCTGTACACCCGAGGAGTGGCTGCCGGATGCGCTTCCGGGACGGGCGCCCGAAATGCCTGATGTCCCGGGGCGGCTGGTGTGGCTACCTGAAACGGTGCTCCACGTGGGCCGGCCGTTGTTGCCCGGACGGGTGGATACGCCGGCGTGATTGCCTGCCGGACGGCTGCTGTTACCCGGGCGGATCATACCTGTTCCTTGAGCGGGATTGTGAGGACGTGAGGCTCCTGAAGGACCGTTCACCCAATTACCGGGACGGTGAACCGGGCCATGGCCCCAACCGGGCCCCCAACCGCCGGCCCAGCCCCAGGAGGGACCCCAGCCCCAGCTCGGACCCCAATTCCAGCTCCAACTCCAGCTCGGGCCCCAGCTCCATGCCGGGCCCCAGCCCCAGGAGTTGGGGTAAAACCAGGGGTCGTTCCAACCCCAGTTCCATGCCCAATTCCAGTTCCAGTTCCAATTCCAGTTCCAATAGGAATAAGGACGGTACCAGGAGCTCCAGGTGAAATCCCAGGGGTCGATGTTGTTTATGACATATATATTAATGTCCTGTTCGGAAGGCGTGTTGTAGTAGAGAGCCTTCAGGTCGTCGTCTTTGGAGTCGATTATCACGTCGCCGTTGTGGTAACGTTCGATGCGCCGGGTGTAGGTGAAGTCAGTACCTTCAGCACCTTCCTGAGCAACCTCCGAGGAGGGCATGCGGCGGTTATATGTATCCACATCCATCTGCAGCGGGCGGGTGCTGGTCGACGTCAGCTGGTACTCCGACGCGGCGGGATAGTCGGCCACGGCGGCGGCTTCCTCGCGTTTCTTCTGCTCCTTGGCCTTCTTTTCTGCGGCCTTCTTGGGAGAGTAGTACAGGTCGTCATAGTCCTGCGCGGCGGCATGTTGACCTCCGGCCAAGGCCAGCGCAAGGGCTATAGAGAGAATGGTGGTGGTCTTTTTCATTTTATTATTCCGTTTTATCTTTACTATAAGACACATACAAAAGCAAATAGTTTAATCGAGCGGCTCGCAAATATAAACATAAATTCCCAAACCCACAAACATTTTGCCATAAAAAATGCCCCCGCCACTCATTGGCGGAGGCATTGTTACCGTGTAAGTGAATCAAAGGTAACATGCTGTGCTTTCGCACACAATATCTTATTCTTTGTCGATAGGTTTCATCTCGTAGGAAGCGATTGCAACCGTGAATCCCCAGTAGATGAATGCTACGGCGCTGAGGAATGAAATCATTTCCATGTTCTGCAGCCAGCCGTTCTCGAGGAAGAAGAAGCCGATGAGGCAGAGCAGGATACCGTTGATGATTCCGAGCCACCAGTACTTGGACCCGCGGCGGGAAGCGGCACTGAAGAAAGCCTCAATACCCCAGAAGATGAATATAATAGCAAGGAAGTAGGGGAACACGGCTTCGGAAAGGATGATGCTGCGAACGAGCATGAAGCCGATGAACATATCTATGATGCCTCCGACAATCCACCATCCCCATGCTTTGGCATGGTTAGGCCCGGCAGCCACACAGAGTTGTACGATACCGGCCAGCACGAGTAGCCAACCGAAAATTTGTGATGCCACGGCATAGCCTGTTTCAGGCCAGAACCAGTATGCGAATCCGCCGAGTACCAAAAGGACTCCGACGATCAGTACTACCCACCAATAGCGGGTGGTGCCGAGATAGTTGAGATTGGGAGTTTTCATAATCTTTCAGTTAAAACGTTGTTTATGTTAGTTTGAAATATAAACAAACGCTTGTTCTAAAATGTTCCGAAAACTACATAAAAAAGCCGGAGAAAAAATCTCTCCGGCTCGCTGGGTGCCCAGTGGGATTCGAACCCACGACCTTCGGAACCACAATCCGACGCTCTAACCAGCTGAACTATGGGCACCATTTTTCAAAGGCACTGCAAAGGTACGAACATTTTTTGATTCTGCAAGCATTTCAGCTCACTTTTTTCTGCAAAAAATTCGCCTGTTCTCTCATGGTATTGATTCTCAGGAATATAGACATTATCTCCAAAAGCTCTCGGGTTCAGCTGTGATAAATTTTGATGCCTCTTGATAAATCATGCATCCGTTGTGCTATTTTTTCGCTACCTTTGCCAAAAATTACGCCCATGGATATTCTTGCCCTCAAACCTACGCTCGACGATCTGGCCCATCGCTTCAACACGCCGGAATTTGTAGCCGATGACCCACTTCAGTTCCCGCGCCGTTTCGACGATAAGCGCGACATCGAAATCTCTGCCCTCCTCACGTCCACCATCGCCTGGGGGCGGAGGGCAATGATTTTACGAAATGCCGAGCGTATGCACGGCCTGATGGGGCAAATGCCATATCCTTTCTTGATGGAAGGCAATATCGACGAAATTGAAGATTCCAACATCCACCGCACCTTTTTTGGGCGACACCTACGTTATTTTCTGCGTGGTTTGCGCGAAGTTTACCTCCGCTACGGATCTCTGGAGGACTTTGCCGTCCATATAGGGGCCGACGGTTCCGAAGCCCCCGCGTGGGAGCTCGCCCGGGCACTCAACTGCATCCTGGCCGATGCCAACGCCGCTCATCCTCTCGACGGTCCCACCCGATGCCTTCCCGATAAAGTCGATGTCTCGGCGCTCAAGCGCTTCAACATGGCCCTGCGCTGGCTCGTCCGCAACGATGGGATTGCCGACATCGGCGCTTGGTCGGCACTCAAACCCTCTCAACTTTTCATCCCTCTGGACGTGCACTCTGGTAACACCGCCCGCACCCTGGGGTTGCTCACCCGCAAAGCCAACGACCGCAAGGCCGTCGAGGAGCTCACAGCCAACCTCCGGATTCTTAATCCCGACGACCCGACCCTTTACGATTTCGCCCTTTTTGGAGCCGGAGTAACAGACACCAAAGTGAACTGAAACGCGAAGAAATAGCCCCCGTGAGTTACCTGCTCGCGGGGGCTATATAATTTAAGGTGTAAGGTTTATTCCTCGGTGTTCTTTTCTGCGTATTCCTTCAGCAGCTTGTCCTGAACTTCGCCGGGCACGAGTTCGTAGGAAGCGAAGCGCATCGTGAACGAGGAGCGACCGCCGGTAATCGAGCTCAGAGCAGTGGAGTAGTTGCTCATTTCCTTCAGAGGCACGCGTGCGTTGATCATCAGGAAGCCATCCTCGGAGTGCTGGTCCATGATTATTGCGCGGCGACCGTTGAGGTCACTGATCACGTCGCCCATAACGTCGGCGGGTACGAGGACTTTCACATCGTACACGGGCTCGAGCACCTTCGGGTTAGCGTCGCGGAATGCCTGGCTGAAAGCGTTTCGACCGGCCAGACGGAAGGAGATTTCGTTGGAGTCAACCGGGTGCATCTTGCCGTCGTAGATGCAGACGCGCACGTCGCGGGCGTAGGAACCCGTCAGCGGACCTTGTTCCATACGGTCCATCAGGCCTTTGACAATGGCGGGGATGAAGCGTGCGTCGATAGCACCGCCCACGATGCAGTTGTTCACAACGAGCTTGCCGCCCCAGGGCAGGGGGAGTTCCTGAGTGTCGCGCACATTCATCTTGTACTCCTGGTTGCCGAAGCGATAGGTGTCCGGTGCGGGCATCCCTTCGGTGTAGGGTTCGATGATCATGTGCACTTCACCGAACTGGCCGGCGCCACCCGACTGCTTTTTGTGACGATAGTCGGCACGGGCTGCCTTGGTGATGGTTTCGCGGTAGGGAATCTTCGGCTCTTCGAACACGATGTTGATCTTGTCGTTGTTCTCAACACGCCATTTGAGCGTGCGCAGGTGGAATTCGCCCTGGCCTGAGAGGATAGTCTGCTTGAGTTCCTTGCTCTGCTCAACAACCCATGTGGGATCCTCTTCGTGCATACGGGTCAGAATCATGGCGAGCTTTTCGGAATCGGCCTCGTTGACGGGGCGGATTGCACGCTGATATTTTGGGTCGGGGTATTTGATGAAGTCGAACTGGATGTCTACGCCCTTTTCGTCCAAGGTGTTGCCGGTGCGGACGTCCTTCAGTTTTACGGAAGCACCGATATCGCCAGCGTGAAGTTCGTCGACAGCCGTACGGATCTGGCCGCAAACGCAGAAGAGCTGTGCGAGGCGTTCCTTGCCGCCACGGGTCACATTTTCGAGGTCGGCGCCGGCCTTCAGTGTGCCGGACATAACCTTGAAGTAGCTGACTTCGCCGATGTGCGGCTCAACGGTGGTCTTGAACACGAATACGCTCAGGGGGCCTTCGGGATCGGGAGCTACTTCGTCGCCGTTAGTGTCGACGGGTGCGGGCATATCGTCCACGAAGGGAACGACATTGCCAAGGAATTCCATCATGCGGCGTACGCCCATATCCTTGAGGGCACTGACGCAGAACACGGGGTAAATCGAGCGGTCGATCAAGCCCTTGCGGATACCCATGCGCAGTTCATCTTCAGTAAGATGTTCGGTTTCGAAGAACTTCTCCATGAGGCTTTCGTCGTTCTCGGCTGCAGCTTCAACCAGAGCGCGGTGCATCTCCATGGCCTTGTCCATTTCTTCGGAGGGAATATCTTCAATCTTGGGTACACCGCCATCGGGACCCCAGGAGTACTTCTTCATCAGCAGCACGTCGATCATGGCGTTGAATCCGGGGCCGCAGGTGAGCGGGTACTGAACGGGAATCACCTTCGAACCGAAATGCTCGCGCATCTCTTCGATTACATTTTCATATTCGGCCTTTTCGCCGTCCAGCTGGTTGATGGCGAAAATTACAGGCTTCTGAAGGCGCTTGGTGGTGCGGAAAATATTCTGGGTGCCTACTTCAACGCCGTACTGGCCGTTGATTACGATGACACCTGTATCGGTCACGTTAAGGGCGGTGATGGCGCTTCCTACGAAGTCGTCAGCTCCGGGGCAGTCGATTACATTGAGCTTCTTGTTGAGGAATTCTGCGTAGAACACGGTGGAAAATACCGAGTAGCCATATTCTTTCTCTACAGGGAAGTAATCGGTAACAGTGTTATTGGCCTCAACACTGCCGCGACGTTTTATCACTCCACACTCGTAGAGCATCGCTTCTGCGAGTGTGGTTTTGCCCGAGCCTTTGCTGCCAAGCAAGGCTATGTTTTTGATTTCCTTTGTCTTATATATCTTCATGGTTTATAAGATTGTGGGTTAAAAATTCTCGTTAAGGTGACAAAAGGAACGCTCAGGTTCTTTTGCGCTTGCAATTTATAAAGAATTTTGCAAATTCCGAAACTTCCGCAATATGTTACATAACATATTTCTCACTTTTCTTCCCTATAGTCCTGACGAAGAACCATGGCCGCGGGCTCACAAATTGAGGCCTCACACAATCTCACGCGGGCAAATGACCAAATTCCGCCTGCCGATAGCTGAAAAAACGTGAAAAATGTGTAATTTTGGCACTGAATTTGCATCACCTGCTGTACACGTTTGTTAAAAGAGTGTACAAACCGCTTTGAAATAATGAAAAAGAACGATACCGACGGGGAATTGGCCGAAATGGGATTCCGCCGCATTGAAATAGACCCTTCCACCTTCAACCGCGAAATCAATCCCGATTCGCTGCCTTTGCTACCTACCCGTAACCTGGTGCTTTTCCCGGGCCAGACCATTACATTTGAACTAACGCGCGACTCCTCCCGGCGCCTGGCCGAGTGGGCTTCCAATGAGCATCAGCCCATAGGCATCGTATGCCAGGTCGACCCGGATATTGAAAATCCCACGCTCGAAGATATAATACGCTTCGGCACCCTTGCTGACGTTTTCCAGATATTCGAGGCCAACGGAAGCGTAGGCGCGCTGGTTCGAGCACGCGACCGCTTCGCCATCCTCGAATCCGCCCATTCACCCGAGTCCAAACTTGCCGCTAAGGTTGAGCTCCGGCCCGACGAACCGGCCCATAACCCCCTCGAATTCGAGGTCCTTTGTGAGCAAATACGCAACACAGCCACTGAAGCTCTGCGTCACTCCGACCCCGCCGGAATCCTCGATAACCTCAAGGCCATGCACGACAATACCGTCATGGTCAACTACCTCTGCACAAACCTACCCCTCGAGACCCGCCGCAAGTGGGCAATGCTCGAAACCGACTCCGTCTACGACCGCGCGCTTCAGCTCCTGGGCGAACTGAACATATTCCGCCACCGCATGCAGCTCACCGAGGAAATCATGGACAAGGCGCGTCAGAGCCTCAACGAGAATCAGAAAAATGCTTTCCTGCAGTCGCAGATGGACGCCATCCGCGAAACTCTCTACGGCGACGACGGCGACGAAGTGGATGAACTCGCCGCTCGCGGTGACCTCAACGTGTTCACCGAGGAAGTCCACGCCCTGTTCCACCGAGAAATCAACAAGCTCCGCCGTCTGAACCCATCTTCGCCCGACTACTCGGTGCTGTACGGCTACCTCGAAACTCTCCTGGCTCTGCCGTGGAAGAAAAGTACGCCCACGGAAACATCGCTCGAGAATGCCGCTCAAATACTTGAGGATGATCACTACGGCCTCGAAAAAGTGAAGGAACGCATCCTCGAGCAGCTCGCCCTGATGCTGCATAACCCGGAAGGAAAGGCTCCAATCATATGCCTGGTGGGTGCGCCGGGTGTGGGTAAGACATCCATCGGGCGCTCGGTGGCATCCGCGCTCGGACGCAAGTACGAACGCGTAAGCTTCGGCGGGCTCCACGACGAGGCCGAAATCCGTGGACACCGCAGAACCTACATCGGTGCGATGCCCGGCCGCATCATCGATGCCCTCAAGCGCGCCGGAGTCAACAACCCCGTTATCGTTCTGGACGAAATAGATAAGATAGGTAACGACTACAAGGGCGACCCGTCCGCAGCTCTGCTGGAGGTCCTCGACCCCGAGCAGAACTGTCACTTCCATGATAATTATATTGATGTGGACTTCGACCTCTCCAATGTCCTGTTCATAGCTACGGCAAACACCTTGGACACCATTCCGCGCCCATTGCTGGACCGCATGGAAATAATCGAAATTCCCGGCTACCTCCTTGAAGAAAAAATGGAGATAGCCCGCCGTCACCTCGTTCCCCGCGTCCTGCAGGCGCAGAAATTGGCCAAGTACGACCTCAAGTTCACCGACGAAGGGCTCACGGACCTTATCAAAACCTACACCGCCGAGAGCGGCGTCCGTCAGCTCGAGAAGCGTATTGCAGCCATCGGGCGCAAAATGGTGCTTGCCAAGATGCGTAGCGAAAAAGTGCCTCATAAACTTAAACCGGAGCATCTCTACTCCTTCCTCGGCCTGGCTCCTTATCTGGCCGACAGCTACGAGGGCAACGAAAAAGCCGGCGTGGTAACCGGCCTTGCCTGGACGCAGGTAGGCGGCGAAATCCTTACTGTCGAAGCCGCCTTGGCTCCCGCGAAGCAGGGCTCGCTCGTGCTAACAGGCAAGCTCGGTGAGGTAATGAAAGAATCCGCCACCGTGGCCTACGAGTGGGTTAAGGTCAACGCCGTCAAACTCGGTCTGAACCCCGACCTCTTCGACAAGTACACCCTCCATATCCACTTCCCCGAAGGCGCAATCCCCAAGGACGGCCCTTCCGCCGGCATCACCATCGCAACGGCCATCGTTTCCGCATTCCGTCAGACCCGTGTGGCACCGCGCATCGCCATGACCGGCGAAATTACCCTCCGCGGAAAAGTACTCCCCGTCGGAGGCATACGCGAAAAAATCCTGGCCGCCAAGCGCGCCGGCATCACTACACTCATCATGAGCGAAGCCAACCGCCGCGACATTGACGATATGCCCTCGCGCTACACCGACGGCCTTACTTTCCACTTCGTGGACACTGCCGATGAGGTGATTAATCTCGCCGTTACCGACATTCCCGCTGCCGAAGCGATCACGCTCTGACGCGCCTCAGGCTTCCGGCACCTTGAGAACCAAAATAGGGCATTGAACATTGCGGACTGTGCATCGTGAAATGCCCTTAAATACTTGTAGAATCCCTGCAAAATTCGTAACTTTGCATCAAAATAATTAGAATCCGACTATGGGAATTTTTGACCGATTCTTCACTCGTGAGAAAAAGGAGAATCTCGACCGCGGAATGCAGAGGACCCAAGAGGGCGTTTTCGGCAAACTGCGTCGCGTCTTCACCAGCAAACGTACCATCGACGACGACTTCCTCGACGAGCTCGAAGAGGTGTTTGTTACCAGCGACGTCGGTGTAGACACAACCATAAAAATTATAGATAGAATCAAGGACCGCGCCGCTCGCGACCGCTATGTGGACATGAACGAGCTCAACGAAATGCTCCTTGAAGAAATCGGCGACATGCTCGCCGACACCACCACCGGCACCGATGCCGGTCCGTTCGCCCTCCCCGAAGGCAAGCGCCCCTATGTTATTATGGTGGTGGGAGTCAACGGCGTGGGCAAAACCACGACCATCGGCAAGCTCGCCCACCAGTACAAAGCCGCGGGCTACAGCGTAATGCTCGGCGCCGCCGACACCTTCCGCGCCGCAGCAATCGAGCAACTTCAGGCGTGGGCCGAACGGGCAGGCGTCCCCATGGTGAAGCAGAAACTTGGCTCAGACCCCGCCGCAGTTGCATATGACACACTCTCGTCGGCTGTTGCAAAAGGAGCGGATGTCGTTATCATTGATACAGCCGGTCGACTCCACAACAAAGTCGGCCTCATGAACGAGCTCTCCAAAATCAGCGCCGTCATGAAAAAAGTTGTTCCGGACGCACCCAACGAAATCCTGCTGGTCCTCGACGGCTCCACAGGTCAGAACGCATTCGAGCAGGCCCGTCAGTTCTCCGCAGCCACCAATGTCACGGACCTGGCCATCACCAAGCTCGACGGCACAGCACGCGGTGGTGTGGTCATCGGCATATCCGATCAGTTCAACATCCCCGTAAAGTACATCGGTATCGGCGAGGGAATCGAAGACCTCCAGCCTTTCGACAAACGAGCCTTCCTTCAGTCACTCTTCGGAAAACGTGAGAAAGAACAATAAGATTTCAATCCTCAGCCTCGGTTGCTCTAAAAATCTGGTGGACAGCGAACGCCTTTCCCACCGTTTTAATGCATCAGGGTATGATACAGCATTCGTGGACGACGTCCCGGCCGACGGCTCCACCCTCATCATCAACACCTGCGGATTCATCGGCGACGCCAAAGAAGAGTCCATCGAGAACATCCTGCAGGCACTCCTGAACAAAGAGCAGGGGAGTCTGGCCGGTGTGTACCTCATGGGCTGCCTGACCGAGCGCTACCGCAAGGAGCTCAGCGAAGAGTTCGCCGAGGCCGACGGCCTCTACGGCAAGTTCGACTGGGAGAAAATCATCAGCGACATTGCCGCACGCACAGTCGTCAAGTCGCGTCCATGGGACCGTACCCTCTCCACGGCACCCCATTACACATACATCAAAATTTCCGAGGGCTGCGACCGATTCTGCGCATTCTGCGCCATCCCTCTGATTACGGGGCGTCATCATTCCCGTCCGGTCGAGGAGATTCTGACCGAAGTGGCCGAACTTGCCGCAAAAGGTACACGCGAATTCAACATCATTGCTCAGGACCTATCTTCCTATGGCCGGGACCTCCCGGGGCGTCAGTCGCGACTTGCCGAACTTCTGGACCGCATGGCCGGAATTCCCGGCGTGGAGATGATTCGCCTGCACTATGCCTATCCGGCCGATTTCCCCTTCGACATACTCCCTGTCATGGCGCGCCACCCAAACATATGCCGCTATCTCGACATCGCACTCCAGCATGCCGACGACCGCGTCCTGACCAACATGCGGCGCCACATTTCCGTTGAGCAAACTCGTGCGCTGCTCGAGCGGATACGCCGCGAAGTGCCCGGCATACATATCCGCACAACCATGATGGTAGGATTCCCCGGAGAGGACGAGCAGGCCTTCGAAAATCTCCTCGATTTCGTCCGTGAACAACGTTTCGAGCGCCTGGGCGCTTTTGCTTACTGCGAGGAGGACGATACGTTTGCAGCCAAGAACTATGAGGATACCATCCCTCAGGTCGAAAAGGACCGGCGTGTAGAGCGCCTCATGGCCGTTCAGGAAGAAATTGCAGCAGAAATTGCCTCTGAGAAGGTTGGCAGTACCTTGCGGGTTATCATCGACGAAGAGCAGGGAAACAGCTTTATCGGCCGCACGGAGTTCGACTCGCCGGAAGTCGACTGCGTGGTCGTGGTAAACTCTGACACCCCTCTGGAGGTCGGTAAAATTTACCCTGTCGAAATCACAGGAACTGATGGCTTCGACCTTATTGGCGAATATAAAGCTCTGTAAGCCATGAGTTTGTACCTCCAGGCAGCCGAACGCTACGCTCAACGCAAACCTTTCGGTCTCTTCATCAACCGGTGGGCGCCCCTCACCCTCCACACCGAGTACAGGGTAATTGATGACGAATTATACTTCGGGCGATTCTTCTTCATGACGTCGCGCGCAGATACAGGCCCGCACTTACATCTCGACCCTCCCTTTACCCCGACCTCAAAAGAGTACTATCTCGACTCCCTCCGCGAACTCATCGACTCCTTCACAGAACCTACTGA
Organism: uncultured Bacteroides sp.; assembly: GCA_964397235.1. GTDB lineage: Bacteria > Bacteroidota > Bacteroidia > Bacteroidales > Muribaculaceae > CAG-873. The sequence goes on from CAYNHP010000001.1 coordinate 92,795, forward strand.
TAAAACCGTCATTGCCAGAAAGATAGTAGGCTCCGAGCCGAGTGCGTTTGAAAATCCCGAAGTTTTCGCCAAGCGCCTGAGCGACTACTTCGAGCGCTTCCCCAACGACTTCCGCTTCGCTTTCTACACACCCGAAACAGGTCTTTGGGTGGGCGCATCGCCCGAACTCATCCTCGTCGAAGAGGAGGGATCCGATGCCTACTACACCCAAGCCCTCGCGGGCACCCGTCATGTGTCCGATAAGAGCCAGGCCTGGAGCGAAAAGGATTGCCAGGAGCATCAAATTGTAGTAGACAGAATTGTCCGGAATTTATCTCCGTGGCAGGTCAAAGTCGGCTCCACTTCCGACTATACCTACGGCTCCATCTCCCACCTCCTCACGCCTATCTACATCACCGCCTCGCCCGACGATTTTTGCGACATTCTGCCCGCCATTTATCCCACCCCCGCCATCTGGGGCAATCCCTACGAAGCAGCATCCCGCAACATAGGCAAGTACGAGCGCTTCCGACGGGAGTTCTACACCGGGCTTGCAGGCATGGAGAATGGTGAAATCAACGTGGTCTACGCCGCACTCCGTTGCGCACATGTGGCCGACGGCAAATACGAAATCTTTACCGGCAGCGGCATCGTTGCCGACTCCGACCCCGAGTCAGAGTGGAACGAAACCCAAGCCAAAGCACAACCCCTCCTCACGTTCTTCAAGGATTAACCATTTATTCATCTTACTCAGTTGCACCGCGGATCTTCACATATCTTTCTGATAATCTTCATCTCCATGGGAGCCTTGTTCGGACTCTCATGCCTGCCGTGGAGTCGCTGGACCGACAACCGCGTCAAGGACTTCGACCTTTTCGGCGACCTCTTCCCCAAGCTCGAAGAATTCGTAGAAGCTGAAACGATGATGGACCCGGAACTCGAAGCCCTGATGAACCGCGATGACGAAGAGGCCGACAACGAACTCTCGGCCACACCCGAAGTGCCTGAATCGATGTTGTATGTGGGTCCGCTGTTGCCTGACGAGGACCTGCTGGCCGTGCGTCTCAACACCGACATAGCCGACAGCACCGCCATCGGCGAAGCTGCACTTGTTCATGTTGTAGAGCCGGCATCAGAAGCACCCGTACTACCCGACGGCACCATTGGCGTCGAATACTACTCCCCGGGGAGTGCCTTTCCCAATTTCGCCAGGGCTCTGGAGCATGCTCGCTTCCGCCCGGTCCGCATAGCCGTCATCGGCGATTCTTTCATTGAAGGCGACATACTCACACAGAACCTGCGCGACTCCCTGCAGCTCATCTACGGCGGCCGGGGTGTGGGCTATGTGAACATGCACTCAGAGATGCCCGGTTTCCGGCAGTCTGTGAACCAAAGCGGCGGCAAAGGTTGGAAGATGACTTCCATCAAGGATATGCGAGCATCCGACACCCTGATGACACTTGCCGGAGAATATGGAAAGGCTGGCGAAAGTGTCGTCTCGACGTATCGCGGCTCCAAATTCTCTCCCCGCACGAAGGCTTGGAGCCGGACCTCGTTCCTATTCCTCGCACCGGCAGCAGGGACCGTCACCATCACCGCCGACGACGGCCAGTCGGCATCCATGGACGTTGTCCCTTCGGCCGATCCGCAGATGTTGACTCTCGATGCTGAAACAACCTCCGCTAAAGTAACGGCCAATGTCCCCGGCATCGTAGGTCTCGGAACCTTCCTTACCGACCCGGCAGGAGTGCAGCTCGACTGTATGTCCGTCCGTGGCTACAGCGGTATCAGTCACCGACATATGAATGTGCCGCTGGCGCATGCAATGTCCGAGTATATGCCCTATGACCTCATCATCCTCGAATACGGGATGAACGCCCTCAGTGCCGCCCAGACAAACTATTCCACTTACGAAAAAGCTCTCGTTGCGACCATCGAGCGCATCCGGAAGGCCTATCCCGGCGCTGACATACTCATGCTCGGCATCAGCGACCGCGGTGTAAAGCGGGGCGGTGTGGTGCAGTCAATGTCAACATGCCTGGCAATGACCGAGGCCCAGCGTCGTGCCGCTGCCCGCACCGGTATCCATTTCTGGGACATGCGGGCCGCTATGGGCGGGCAGGACGCCATCGTTCAGTGGCGTAAAGATAAGCTCGTAAACGCCGACTATATCCACCTCAACCACAAGGGCGGCGCCGAAATGGCATCCCGCCTCCTCCATGCAATCCAAGCCTCTCTCCATGAATAAACTCCTGCTCACACTCGTCGCACTCACCCTCCCGCTGCTTCTCGCCGCTCAAGATGAAGACGAGTCGCAGGCCGAACTGCGCCTGAATCCGGATATTGAGTACCAGAGCGAAGTGGCCGTAAATTACGCCGACTATCCTTTCCTCAACCTCGAAGCCAACCGCATCGACCTCAACGGCGCCGACTGGTCGGGCCTCAAGCGCAATGTCCTCAACTCGCAGCTTGGCGAGGGAATCACATCTGTGGTATACCTCGGCGATTCCCACGTGCAGGCCGATTTCAACGGCGCCGTGGTCCGTCAGCGCCTCGGGGAACAACTCGGCCTGGCCGGCCGTGGAATCATTATCCCCTTCCGGGCTGCCGGCACAAACGAGCCTCTGGATTATTCTTTCACCTTCTCAGGCTCATACTCTTCGGCCAAACTCCTTAAACAACCCTGGGCAACTGCCATGCCCTTCTCTGGCATCGGAATAACTCCTGACGGAACCACTTTCGATGTCACCATCACTTGCCGCACACCTTTCGACCGCATAACCTTCTTCTACGACGGCTCCGGGAGTCTTGAAATTACCAAAGCCGTTTCGGAAGGGGAGAGCAGGGTATTCGGTGCCGCTACCACCGATGAGGGAGTCTACGAAATCGCTTTCCGTGAACTCCTCGATGAAGTTACCCTCTCTTTTTCGCGCCAGGGACCGGTGACGCTTGCCGGTGCTTCTCTCTCATCCGACATTACAGGGGTCTACCTCCATTCCGTGGGCAACAACGGTGCAACTTACGCTTCCTATAATTCTATTCCTTCCTTCGGTAAGGAGTTCGCCGTTCTGGAGCCCGACCTCGTGGTGGTAGCCCTTGGCACAAACGAGGCCTTCGGAACTATCGACGCAGCCGAAGTTGCCTACAACATAGACGAACTGGTCAATACCATCCGCGCTCATAGCCCCAATACTCAAATTCTGCTTGTCACTCCGTCGCAGTGTTTCAAGCGAAACTACACGCGCCGCAAGGGCTCCCGCCGGCGCACCTCCAGCCTGGTGGACAACCCCAAAGTGGCCACCATGCGCAACATCATCCTTCGTTATGGAGCAGAGCATGGAGTCCCCGTTTATGACACATATGCTGTTGTGGGGACTGCCGCACAACTCCGGGGGGCCGAACTCTTATCCAAGGACGGCGTCCACTTCACCGCCAACGGCTACCGCCTCCTGGGCAACCTCCTGGCCGATGCGCTCCTCCAGCAAATGCTCTAAAACACTTGCAGAACCTCAAATATTTTCGTAAATTTGCGCTGACAACTAATCTGACCCCATGAAATACATCGGAGCACACGTCGATTCTGTTCCCGCGGTGGATATAGCTCCCGAGCAAGCACACATGCTCGGGGCATCAGCCTTTGCCTTCAACCTCATTGACGCTACCCGATGGAACAACCCGCCTTATACCGACGCCGAGGTCGAGCGCTTCCGTGCTCTCTGCGAGCAGTTCGGTTACGGCCCGTCGCAGATGTTGCCCCACAGCGCATTCGTGGTTAACCTCTGCTCTCCCGACGCCCGCAAACTCGCTCTCTCCCGACGCACTTTCACGGACGAACTGCGTCGGTGCGCCCAGCTTGGCGTAGCGCTTCTCAACTTCCACCCCGGAGCGCACCTCAAGAAGATGACCGAACCCGAGGCCCTCGACATTGTCGCTGACTCGCTCAATTACTGCCTGGACAAAACCGAAGGCGTCACTGCGGTTATCGAAAACACAGCAGGGCAGGGCTCCAATCTCGGCTATTCTTTCGAGCACCTGGCACATATCATCGACCGCGTCGAAGACAAGACCCGCGTCGGGGTATGCATCGACTCCGCCCACGCCATGGCTGCCGGCTTCGACCTTGCTTCAGAGGAAGGTTACCGCCAATGCTGGGAATCGTTCGAAGAAATAGTCGGTTTCAAATACCTCCGCGGGATGCACATCAACGACTCCATGCGTGAGGTCGGCTCGCGTATCGACCGCCATGCTTCCGTCGGCAAAGGCACTATCGGGGCCGCATTCTTCGAACGCCTGATGCGCGACCCCCGTATGGACGGCATTCCATTGATTCTCGAAACACCCGACCCGGCCCTTTGGCCCGAAGAGATTCGCTGGCTCCAATCGTTGGCTCAAGAATAAATTACACCTTATATATACTACTACACCTTATCATGCAATAATACCCATGTTACAAGAAAAGAAAGATTTAAGTTTCTGGAAACTATGGAACCTGAGCTTCGGGTTCTTCGGAGTGCAGATTGCATATGCCCTCCAAAGCTCGCAGGTGAGCCGAATCTTCTCAACCATCGGCGCTGACCCCCACGACCTGAGCTACTTCTGGATTCTCCCTCCGCTGATGGGCCTCATCGTCCAGCCGATTGTCGGCTCTGCCAGCGACCGCACCTGGAACCGCCTCGGACGCCGCTTACCCTACCTCGTGGCAGGCGCCCTGGTGGCAATCATCGTGATGTGCTTCTTACCAAACGCCGGGTCTCTCGGTTTCACCGTCTCTCAGGCCATCATTTTCGGCCTCATCATGCTCATGTTCCTGGATACATCCATCAACATGGCCATGCAGCCGTTCAAGATGCTCGTGGGCGACTTTGTAAACGAAAAGCAGAAAGGTCTTGCATATTCCATTCAGAGCTTCCTCTGCAACGCCGGTTCCGTGGTGGGCTATGTGGCACCTTTCGTGCTGGCTTGGTTCCTGCCCTCATGGGCGCCCGCAGGGCAAGTGCCTCCGACGGTTACCTGGGCTTTCTACATCGGAGCCTTCGTGATGGCCCTCTGCGTTATCTACACCCTTTGGAAAGTCAAGGAAATGCCTCCCAAGGAATATGCAGCTTACCATGGCATTAAGCCCGAGACTGAAGGTGAAAAGCCTAAAGAGAACATTTTCAAGCTATTAGTCAAAGCCCCCAAAGTGTTCTGGACCATCGGCATTGTGCAGTTCTTCTGCTGGGCCGGCTTCCTGTACATGTGGTCCTACTCAACCGATGCCGTGGCAATCCAGGCTTTCAACGCACCGACCATGAAAGCCGTCTCCGGGCTCGAAATCAACGGCCATAACTACAACGACAAATATGTGTTCGACAACGGTCAGCCCGTCTTTGAACACGGCATGTTCACCATTGCAGGTGTACGCCTCGACGGCGGCGACATGATTTCACCCCGATGTGTGGCTGCCGGCTCCGACACCATCATTCGCAACGGCCAGGTTAACTACGTTGCAGGCGTGGCCGTGGTTGACCCCAATGGCGGCGAAATTACTATCCCCGGCGGCAAACTATCCGTCGACGGTAAGACACTGGATGCAACGACTCTCACCACAGTAAGCCGCTTCAGCCTTATCGGCCCCGATTCGCATCTTCAGCTTGCCGGTATTGCCATTGAGGACAACGGTCATTACGACCTGGAGGAGACCACCAACCTTCCGGCTGTAACTTCTGCATCTGACATAACCCTCCATTACACAACCAAGCTCAATCCCGCCACCCCGGAATATCAGGCTGCCGGCGACTGGAACGGTAACCTCCTCGCAGTCCAGGGAATTGTGGCTGTATTCTGGGCTATGGTGCTCGCACGTTTCCGTCGCCGTAAGCTCCCGTACTCCCTCAGCCTCCTGATCGGCGCAATCGGATTCTGCTCCATCTATTTCTTCCACAACCAGTACCTTCTTTTCATCAGCTACGGTCTTGCCGGTTGCGGTTGGGCGGCCATGCTTGCAATGCCGTTCACCATCCTCACCAACGCGCTGTCAGGGAAGAACATCGGTACATATCTCGGTTTGTTCAACTGCACTATCTGCCTGCCTCAGATTGTAGCCGCATTCTGTGGCGGAGCAATCCTCAAGGCCTTCCCCCACGTGGCCTCTGGAATTTCAGCCGGTGTACCCAACACGGTGATGATGCTCGTTACCTCCGGAGTCCTGCTCCTTATCGGCTCTATCTGCGTCTGGATTATCAAAGAGACGAGTGGCGAGAAATCCTCTGCTCAGCAGGTGGAAGAAAACTATGTCCAAGGTCTTGAAGAAAGCGCAACCGACCTTTGATTATGGAGTCAATTCGCCAGCTATATAAAATCGGCAACGGTCCCTCGAGCTCACACACCATGGGCCCCCGCAAGGCTGCGCGTCGCTTCGGCGAGCGCAACTCGGGCCGTGCCGCCCGCTTCGACGTTACGCTCTACGGTGCCCTGGCCGCCACCGGCAAGGGGCACCTTACCGACCAGGCCATCCTCGAAGAACTTACGCCGATCGCCCCGACCGACATAATCTGGAAACCCGAAACCGTCCTTCCCTTTCACACCAACGGCATGACCTTCCGGGCTTTTGACTCCGCCGGGGCAGAGTGCGACTCCTGGACGGTATACTCCGTAGGTGGGGGCGATATCCTCGAAGAGGGAGAGCAGCGTGGAGCCGGGCAGGAGGTATACCCCCTGAGTAAGATGAAGGACATACAGGCCTATTGCGAAGCCACCGGCACAAGCTACTGGGAATATGTCGACCGCTACGAAGGTAAAGAAATCTGGGACTTCCTCCGCGAGGTTTGGACCGTCATGAAAGAGGCCGTAGAACGCGGCCTTGAGGCCGAAGGGGTACTCCCCGGAGGTTTGGCCGTTCGCCGCAAAGCCGTAAGTTACCTTGTCCGCGCCGAAGGCTATAACGCCTCCCTCAAAAGCCGCGGGCTGGTCTACGCCTATGCCCTGGCCGTTTCCGAAGAGAATGCCGCCGGCGGAAAAATCGTAACCGCACCAACATGCGGATCCTGCGGAATCGTACCGGCCGTGCTCTACCATCTCCACAAATCCAAGGGATTCAGTGAGCAACGTATCCTCCGCGCACTGGCCACGGCAGCCCTCTTTGGCAACGTGGTGAAGGCTAACGCCTCCGTGTCCGGCGCAGAAGTAGGCTGTCAGGGCGAGGTCGGGGTTGCCTGTGCCATGGCCGCTGCGGCTGCCAACCAGCTCTTCGGCGGAACGCCCGCGCAGATTGAATATGCTGCCGAGATGGGACTCGAACACCACCTCGGCCTCACATGCGACCCTGTCTGCGGACTCGTCCAGATTCCGTGCATTGAGCGCAACGCCTACGCCGCAGCCCGAGCCCTCGACGCCAATCTCTACTCCGCATTCTCCGATGGTACGCACTCCGTCAACTTCGACCGCATAGTCGAAGTGATGAAGCAGACCGGCCACGACATACCCTCGCTCTACAAAGAAACAGCACTCGGTGGGCTGGCCGCAATCAAATAACACGGTTCTCGGAAAAATATTTCGCCGAAAATTTGCATATTTCGATACTTTGCATTAATTTTGCACTCGAAATCGGAACAACCCGTGCTCCTGGAGAGGTGGGTGAGTGGCTGAAACCACCAGTTTGCTAAACTGACGTAGGAGTAATCCTACCACGAGTTCGAATCTCGTCCTCTCCGCTTTAGCTGACACACGTATTTAGAATTATGTGTGTCAGCTTTTCTTTTCATCAGCGTGTTAGCCAGCTGACTTGCGGCCTGGTTCGCCGCTAAGAACCCGACCGAAG
>CAYNHP010000002.1:0-79235 GCA_964397235.1 uncultured Bacteroides sp.
GTTTCTCAATTTTGGACAAGCATAATACATTTTGAGAATTTGTACGGCATATCGCGTAGCAGAGAATGTTAAAATTTGGATATTGCTTTGATAATCGGGAGATTATCGCTAACTTTGCATTGAGTCACTGTTGTCCGTTTGGCAAATGCGGCTTGTAATGTGTTAAGTTGCAGCATGTTAACAACTTACAAACAGAGAAAATGTATGAACCTTGTACGGTTTTATTTTATACTCTTTTGTAATTCAACGAGTTAACCACTTCTGCATCGAATCTTAAACTTGAATCAAGGTTATGGAGTTGACTGATTGTGACAGCATTGCCAAAGAGAGGTTGGAATTAATACTTTCTAATAGACTTCTGCGCTTCAATCCTTATCGGGTGAGTGATGATGAGTTAGTTGCCTGCGCAAAGAGAGGTTATTGGCTAAAGTGGCCGTCAATTACCCAGATGTTGATTTTCCATTTCCAGGAGATTAAGATAGTACATAATACACAGACGTATTACGGGTTATTCTTTAAAGTGGGGCAAAAGTCGGAGGCAGTTCACTATGGGATATATTCGTTTTCGCGTCCAATGACTCACTTAGTTTCTTTGAAGCCGATTTGGATGACTTTAAACGGCAAGCGTGTTATCCCATCCAATATAGATAAGCTTGTAAATAGAGAAGTATTTGTGAGCCATACCATTAATTGCCGGCGCCTATCGGGGAAATTAATGCAATCATATCAGTTGCATCTGCTGCCGAAAAATGAAAACAGATGGGCTGGGATAATCCGAAAGAGTATGATGCAATCCAAGATTGCGATGCTGGAAGAGGTTTTGGAATACCCCTCGCACCCTGATTATCTTGCTTATACAGGCAAAAGTTTCGACTTCCGCACTCCTATTATTAATGCAATTGAGAAAATCCGAAAATATCCAGACGCCCTACTACCTTCCACCCACCACCTGATAAAGATATAGCCTTTTTTCTACGAGATATCGCGAAATATATAAAATTTCAGCTTTAGTGTGCTTCTATGCCCATACGTCATCACTGGAATTTTATGCGTTTCCGATGCCTTCGGCTGGCTAGGCTCGCGCCGGAATATCCCCGTCGATGGTCAGCCCGTTAGGTGACAACCGTGTGCTCATCCACGACAAGCAATATTGGAAAACGGCCACGCCCAACTTTACGCTGAGCCATGCACCGATGGTCGCCGAAATCCAGAGCAACAACAAGTTGCGTGTAACCTCGACCCTCGGGAGCCAGTGCTCCCAGCATGACCAGTACGGCTGCGGGGCAAGCGTGTTCACGCTCGGCAATGCCCGGATGATATTTTACAACACCGGCCTGGGTACAGAATTACCGGACGAAGAATCCAACAAACTCGGCTTAGCCTACCTGCCCGACGGCGTCGGGGACCTGTCCACGGCACGGGAGCTGACCACGCTGATGCCGATGGAAAATGTGACGACCTCGTCAATTCAGGGCCAACTTGCGAACATAAGTCCTGTGAATGCCTCAAAAATTGACGACAATAAGATGGTGCTTTCGGCAATGCCGTACCATGAAAGCAAGGTGGGCATCTACACCCTTGACCGCATCGAACATCTGACAGGAGTAGAAACGGTAGCGGTAGACACAACCACTCAGGCTGAATACTACACCCCCGAGGGCCTCCACATCAGCTGCCCGACAGCCCCCGGCATATACATCCGCCGCACCGGCCCCACCGCCGAAAAAATCCTCCTCCGCTAAGAGGGTATGGAGCGCCCGGCAATTCTTCAGATGTGGTCAGAAACGCAAAATTAGTAAGAGTCATCCATCAGGTTATGCCATCCGATGTTGTGCCTGATAATCAACTACATTCAATTTGAGAAATAAAAAATCCGAGGCCGGGGAAGGTCTCGGATTTTTTGTGATGGGGGTAGGGGATTAGAAAGCTTTTTCTTTGCTCATCCATTGCGCCCAGATGTTACCCGGATAGAGATTGACTGCTTCCTGGAAGTCGGAATGGGCTTGGGTAGAGTCGCCGCGGAGGGTCTGAACAAGGCCGCTGAAGTAGAGAGTGCGGCTCTTCATGGCGTTGATGTTGCCGTCGCCGAACTTGGCGTAATTATCCACGGTGTTGGTTTTCATCTTCTCCAGTGCTTTTTCCATTGCCTCAAGCTCCTTGTCGGCTTTTTCCGTTTCACCGAGTTTACGCAGGGCAAGAATCTGGTAGAACTTCTGGTCGGAATTAGCCCGCACCTTTGTCTCGGCTGCGGAGGCAAAGGCTTCGCGAGCCTGTGCGTCCTGTCCGAGTGCGGCATAGGCCACCCCTTCGAGGTAGTTGGCCTGTGCGGTGTAGTTGCGACCGGCTGATGGAGCTACTTCGAGGTTGGTGGGGAATTGCTTGGCGAGCTCGAATTCGTCGATAGCCTTGCGGTACTGCTTCTTCTTGAGCAGAGTCATACCGCTGAGCATGTGAGAGTTAACATATATGCCATGGATTTCGCCACCGCCTTCCCATAGGTGGAAGTGACGGTCGTTCATAATGGCTGAAGCTTTGTCGTACTGTCCGGTCTCGTTGTAGAGCGTGAGCAGTCGCATCACGGCGTCGTCGTGGCTCATGGTCGTCTTCATGTTGCGCTGGAGGCGACGCAGACGTTCGGCAGCCGGTACGCCGGCGCGTTCATAAATCTTGTCGCTTTCAGTAAGCAACAGAGCATCCTTGGGGTTTGCCTTGATGGCCATGTCGTAGTATTTCATCGACGCGTCCAGATTACCCTTCACACCTTCGGCGAAGCCGATGTTGCGGCAAGCGATGGCGTTGGCAGGGTTGAGACGTGCAGCTTCATACCAGTCGGCCAGCCCGGCATCCTTCTGTCCGAGGTAGTAAAGGAGGTTGCCGCGGAGGTAGTAAAGGCGGTCGTTATCCGGTGCGAGTTCAATGAGTTCGCCCAGCATGGGCACCTCTTCGATTCGCATGGGGAAGTTGGCATTGATGTCCTTGGTGTCACCTGCAGCAATGGCTGCGGAAGCAGCTTCGCGATCGGTGGGCAGTAAGGTATAAGCGCGATAATAGTCAATGAGAGGGAATTCGCTATAGGGTGCGCCGTAGGCCACAGCCGCATCGAGAACCGCCAGGGCATCGGCGGTATCACCGAAGGCGAGGTAATTGTTGACTACTTCGAGGAGCTCCTGTACGGCCATAACTCCCCGGCTGCCTTTACCACGTTGGTCGGCAGGGAAAGCAGGAGTGCCGTCGCCATCCCACATGCTTTCTTCGAACATGCTCATGTAATCCAACGGATCAATGGCGCGGATTTCGGATATGGTCTGCCGGGCCTCAGCCTTCTGACCGAGCTTGCGCTGCAGATAAGCCTTGAGCGAGAGAGCCTGGAGGTCGTGAGCGCTGGTGAGGAGCGATTCGTTCACAAGTTTGAGAGCTTCTGCGTAGTTTCCCTTGACTGACTCCGAAAGTGCCAGCTGATAATAAGCCGGGTGCTTGAAGGCCGGAGTATATGTTGCTGCCCAGAGGTTTTCCGCGGCCACGATGGGGTCGCCTGCCATGCGCTCGACATAACCCAGGTAGTAGTTGGCCTCATTGTTGTATGCGCGGGTGTAGTCGTGTTGCAGACGGGCCAAAGCGCGGTTGAGATGTTTGCGGGCCTTGTCGTACTCGGCCTGACGGATAAAGTGTTTGGCAACTTCTATGTTCACGCGTGCATCCATTGAGTCGCGACGGAGCGCTTCTTCGTAGAAGTCCATGTATTTGAGGCGAGCATTGTTGAACTGGTCCACACGCAATCCGGCGATATAAAGCTCTTCGTTGGTATCATATTGATCCACAGGCTTAGTACCGTCGATTACAGGAGGAAGTTCCTCGTTGCGGGGTCGAACAGGTGTGTAGTCGACAAGGATGTTTCCGTCGCTGTCGAGCAGGGCAGTGTAAAGTTCCCAGGGGTCAACGTCGGGTACCTCGACTGTGGTGAGGAAGAAGTTATCGGGGTCGATGTCGATTACTTTCTCCATGATGACGTCGTCCTTGTGCTTTACCACCACTTTAGCATTGTGACGGGCGGTGGTTGAGTGGTAACCCACGAGATATTTACCTTCGCCGTCGGGGCGGAAGTTAACAGCGCCTTCCACGGTGGCGTTCATGACGCCCTTGATGCCTTTGATCGGATACCAGATCTGGGAGAACTCGCGGATTTCGCCCGGAGCAAGCCAGCTGTAATCCGGCTGGTTGTCGGAGAAAGCACCGACCATAAGTTCGAGATAATGACCGTCGTTATCCGAGAGAATCTTGTTCCACATGTGGCCGTTAGGGTTATTTCCCCAGAGGAAGAACTTCTTGCCCGGAACCTGATGACGATTAGCCACATGGACTGTGCCAACGTCCTTGCCATGGTCATAGCCTGCCAAGAAATCCATCTTGCTGTCCCATGCAAAGATTGAACGGCTGCCGTCGGTGAAATTGGTCCACATGGAGAGGTCCACGTTGCGGTCGGAACCGGGAGTTACAGGACCTTCGGGCCACGGGGTGAAATATACCTTGTGATGGTCAACGCCCACTTCAACGTCCGGCGGGAAAATAACCTGATAGTCATCGTTGCAGTGAACCGACACATTTGCCCAATAGAGCATTGACTGAATCATGGGCGTGGGGTTGATAACCATTACTTTAGCTTCCACCCACGAGCGTTCGGGGAACACGGAAACTCCCACGCTCCACTTCAGGCGATGGCGAAGCTCGGTTTCGCCCACCCATGCCGTGCTGCTTCCGTCGGGGTTGTCGATGATGGTCCAGTTCACTGGCATGTAGGTGCTGGGACGATGATGGTCTGGGATATTCCACTCTACGCCACCCGAGAGCCACGCCCCGAGCATGCCAATGAGTGAGGGCTTGATGCCGGTCTGGGTGTAGAAGAAATGATGGTCGTTTGTGCGGTCGGTGGCCTGGAAAATTCGGCCGCCGATTTCGGGCAGAACGCCGATGTCCACATATTGGTTGCGCAACCGAAGCACGTCATAGTCCTTGTCTACCTTGTTGTCGGTGAGGACATCGTAAAGCTGGTAGGGGTAGATGTAGCCTTCAGCACCTTGGTAAACGCGACCCGTGAAGAAAATGGGGTCGACTTCCGGCGCACCGATTTCGTAGGTGGGAATAGTTTGCTTTTCCACCTCGATGGTTACATCGCGACCTGTGGCTGCCGAGGGTAAAATCAGCAGCAAAGCCGGGAAGGCTTTCAATAGTAGTTTCATGGTTATATTTAAGGTTAGTTATTCATGTCCTACAAAGATAGTCAAAAAGGCCCGACTTTACAAGAGCCGGGCCAAATTATTGGAACTTTAGGACTATTTTCGGGTATATTGGCGCTTGACGCGGGGACTGACTGAGGTGAGCACTTCGTAAGGGATAGTATCGAGGGCGGCGGCTATGCGTTCTATAGGCATTTGTGCGCCGAAAATCTCCACGTCGTCGCCAACCTTTACGCCGGGCACGTCCGTGACATCAATCATGCAAAGGTCCATACATATATTACCGATGGTCGGGCATTCGACTCCCTTGACAACAAAAGACGCGCGGCCACGGCCGAGGTGACGGTCTACCCCATCGGCGTAGCCGACGGGAATGGTGGCGATTATCGACCGCCGCTCCGTCTTTCCGTTATTGCCATAACCTATATAAGTTCCAGCCTCCCACGTTTTCAGTGAAATAATCTTGGTGCGGAAGGTGGCAACAGGATGAAGTGGAGCATCCGAACCGGAGAAGGGTGAAATGCCGTAGAGACCGATACCGAGGCGGGTCATATCGTAGGGCAGCGAATCGGAAAAGCGCATCATACCGGCAGTGTTGAGGAAGTGTAGTTTTACGCGGTAACCCAACTCATCCTGTAACTGGGCGCTCCAACGCTTGAAAGCGTCGATTTGGGAGTTGGTATACTCGTCCTTGTCGAGGCAGTCGGCTGTGGCCAGATGGGTGAAAATAGATTCGACTTTCACTGCGTCGGTATTTCGCAACATGTCGATGAGTTCCCCGAACTGCTCAGGAATGAATCCAAGGCGATGCATACCTGTATCGAGTTTGAGGTGGATTGGGTAATGCTTTGTTCCATAATCCTCAGCTTCAGCAATAAGCCTGCGCAATTCCTCGATGGAGAAAACGGCGGGTTCGAGGTTGGAGGCGAAGAGCAGGGGATAGCGGTTGGTGACGGGATTGAGGACCATAATTGGCATCGTGATACCAGCGTCACGCAGGCTCACCCCCTCGTCGATGACCGCTACGGCAAGATAAGCTGCGCCGTGGCTTTGCAGGGTCTTGGCAATTTCGGTTGCGCCCATCCCGTAGGCCGACGCTTTAACCATAGCTACAATACCAGTTCCAACCGGCAGTAATGACCTGTAATAGTTATAGTTATGTATCAGCGCTTCAAGGTCTACTTCAAGGGTGGTGTCATGGCTGGCACTCTCCACTGACGAAAGCACCCGTTCCACTTCCTGCGCTGCATTTCCCGCCGCCAGGATTAGTGAGTTGACGGGCCGCTCATGGGTTCCGGACCCCAATCCGTCGGTGTTGTGGCCGAAGAGTTTCCATTCGTTACCCACGGGAATTATCCGTTCGATTCCATAAGATCTTGCCATGTTTTCAGCACGCGAATAAAGCTCGGTGAGGCCATGCGGGTCGAGATTGCCATGGAGAAGGTTACCGATGAGAAGTATCGGCGTGTGCGAACGTGTAAAGCGTCGTGAGGCGAAGTCGAGGGCCTCTTCGAGTTCACGGAGGTCGGGGGTGAAGTTGTCGCGGATTATGAGGTTGCCGTCGGCGGCTTCACGTATAGTGTATTTGGAAGACACAGTAGGAAGCCGGTCAATCGCGGGGGAAGGATCGAAACCAAGTTCACGGACAGCGGTTTTGACCAACTCGTAGGCCATCCTCCCTTCGGGTGCGCTGACAGCGATCAGCCGGTAGCGATAAACGTCAAACTCCTGCCTGATCACTTGTTCAAGGTCATAGTTTCCCGCCGGGTAAATTATTGTACGGCATCCTTTGAGCAATTCGAGCTTTTCCCTGACTTTGGATTCGTGGTTGGCAAAGGCCTCGTCGTGCTGCGGGCCTATGGCAGTCAAGATGCCGATGTCGCCTTTGAGAAGAGGTTTGAGCCGGTCGGCCTGCCCGGGGGCGTCGATGGCTACCTCGGAAATGGTGATATCCGCATGTCGGTCTGCCATATCAAGGATACCGAGGGGCAAGCCCAGGCCGGAGTTCCAGCTCCGAGGTGCACGGGCCACGGGGGCGAGTGAAACCAAGGCTGTGAATAAGAGCTCCTTAACGGTGGTTTTGCCGTAACTGCCCGTGATGATAACCCGACGTGCATGTTGATGTTCAAGCGCACGGAGGGCCAACATGCGAATGGCATTCAGCACCGAAGGGACCTTTATAAAAACAGCCTCTGAGCCTTCAAAACCTTCTGGAAGACGCTCGACCAGAAATACCCGCACGCCTTTTTCCAGCATGGAAGGAATATACTTGTGGCCGTCGGCAATCGTTGTTGCTATGGCGGCGAACATACATCCTGGCCCGGCAATTTTGGAGCGGCTGTCGGTAATTATACGGTTCACCATCAAGTTCGAATTACTCTCGCCAAAGACCTCTCCGGCAGTAATTTCGACAATATCTTTTACGCTTAGGTTTATCATTGGGATAGAATGGGTCGGTGTTGGGTGCGCAGCCATGCCTTGTAGGCAGCATCGGCGCGCTCCTTCGTTTGGCGGTTGAAATAGGTTTCCTCGAACTTGGAGAAAATATAGTCCACAGCCACATCGGAGGGGTGCTTCAAGTCAGAGGCATAGAATCGGTAGTCGCGCAGGTCGTCGTTCAGAATCTCGAAGGCAGGGAAGTAGAGTACATTCTCACCAACAACATTTTCAACGGCAACCCGTAGGATAGCCTTTCCGAGGAAACTTCCGGGCAACCCCTCGTCAAGATGGCGAACCGGGCTGATTGTGAAGATAATCTTTTCCACTCCAAGTTCTTTCAACCTGTCTACTACCAGGTGCAGATAATGAGTTGTATCCTGTAACGACAATATTTCCCTGCAAAATTCTTTCGCGGGCAATTTGTGGCAGTTGGTTACTACTTTATTTGTTTTGACGTGGTTGTAGATAAAGACTGAGCCAAGGGTAATTATGGCTACTGATGAGTTGCGTGCAAACTCTGTGAACTTATGATATTCGTCCGCAATCTGATTCATCAACAATTCCTTTTGCTCAACCGGTGCCTGATAACGCGAGGGCAAATCGAGACAATGAACCTTTGAGTCGTACTCAACCATGAGTGATGGTTGCTTGTGCAGAATGTTATGGATGGAAACGGGGTTGAAGAAGGGACCGAAAGGATTAGCCATCACATCGAAACCCCGTTGTTGGAGCCGAATGCCGATCTTGTCGGTAAAACATGAGCCGAGCATAAGAATCCTGTCGTCATAAGAAATGCCGACAGGTGCGGGTTTGGCTTCATATTCTGTTCGGAAACGCATCAGAACATCCTGTAATCGATTGATAGAACTTGGAATTCGGTGCGACGGTTTATCTGGTCGGCCACTTCCTGGTCGGCCTCCGGCAGGGCGAGGATATATTCTTCAGTCAGCACGTCGCCCTCCTTGAACTGTGGATATTCACGGGCAAGTTTCTTGGTTATGGTCTTTGGGCGCGATTCGCCGTAACCTTGCGATTGCAGGCGTTCGGGTTCGATTCCTACGGAAATGAGATAATCAATCACCGACTTAGCGCGACGGGATGACAGTTTGATGTTATACTCGTCCGAACCTTTGCGGTCGGTATGAGATGCCATTTCGATGGTTACGTTGGGGTTGTCGCGAAGCACCTGCGCCATCTCGTCCAGTGCCTCTTTCGATTCCGGACGTAAAGTGGCGCGGTCGAAATCATAGAAGATGTTGTCGATGACAACCGGCTTTGTGATTGATGCAAGGATGAAGTCGACATTGTACTCGGCATCCTCCTCTGCCGTATCGCTGGTAAATTCCTGTTTGGCATTAAGATAACCTTTTGCACCTGCGAGCATCACGTAGCTTACGCCGCGGTCCAGCGGGAAAGAGAACGAGCCGTCGTTGCGGGCGAACTGCTTCTGGTTCGAGCCGTCGTCGCCCACAATTCGAATCACAGCGCCTGGCACAGGTTCTTCATCCTTATCGAGCACCCACCCGGAAATCTGAATCTTGAGTTCCGGGAGTTCGAAAGAAAAGATATGGTCGTAGCCTCGGTTATCGCCACGGTTGGAGCTGAAAAAACCGCTCTCGCCTTCGCCGAAAGTGATTCCGAAGTCGTCGGCCGACGAATTGACCGGACGTCCCATGTTGGTGACATTCCAGCCGCCGGACTTGGTGAGCTGAGCCTTGAAGATGTCAAGTCCACCGAAACCCGGGTGGCCGTTGGATGCGAAATAGAGCACGGAGTCACTTCGGAAGGATGGGAACACTTCGTCGCCCGGTGTGTTAATCCATTCGCCGAGGTTCTCCAGGGACCCTCCACGCTCCTTGAGGTTAATACGCCATATATCCTTGCCGCCATAGCCGCCGGGCATGTCGGAGGTGAAGTATAGCCATGTACCATCGGGCGAAACGGCCGGGTGGGCGTAACTCGAAAGGGTGTCGGCGGTGATTTCGAACTTTACCGGCGCACTCCACTGAGCGTCTGAGCGTTGCGAGGTGTATATCTCCACGTTAGTGTTTGCGTTGGGTTCGCGACGCGCACGGCTGAGGTACATAGTCTGCCCATCGGGTGAGAATGCGATAGCGCCTTCGTCGAGTTCGGAGTTCAGTTCTCCTTCCACGGGTTCGGGACGTTTCCACTCCCCGCGCTCGTTCTTAGTCACTTCCCATATGTCGCCGTTTTTCATGCCTGTGATTTCGCTCCTGTGGGCTCCGTTAACCTTCTCGTTGGTTGTGGTGAAGAAAAGTCGGTCGAGGGAGCGGTCGAGATACATGGGGGCATAGTCGGCACGGCGCGAGTTAAAAAGTTTCGCGTTTTTCACAACGTAGCGTGTGGCGCCTTCCTTTTCGGCACCCATACGGGCCCCGATTAGCGAGTTTTGGGCCAGCTTGTCGTTGGGTTTCCATGTGAGATACTCCGTGAAAGCTTTGGCGGCAGGTTGATATTTGCCGTCAGCGGCCAGCATCTGGCCAAGGTAGAGGTAGAGAGTCGAGTCCGGGTAGCCATAGCGTGCTGCGTTCTGATAGGCTGCAGCTGCGCGGGCATATTGATTCAGCCGGCGGTGACACTCGGCCATCTTGAAGGCTACTTCTCCGCGGAGAGCGCGTTCTTCTTTCTTGGTCAACTTATTGTAAATCTTGCGGTAAGTCTTCGATGCATCGAAGTACTCGCCGCGGTACATCTGTTCGTCGGCAGTGGACAATTTTACTCCCCGGCAACCTGAGAGGATGCCGAGGCAGAGTATGCACAGGAGGCAGGACTTAAATAGTTTCATACCTATATTAACGAATGAACGCGCGCGATATTGCTCAATCGCGGAATCGACGGATGATATCGCCGTAGGCGTCGATGCGACGGTCGCGCAGGAAAGGCCACCAGCGTCGTACCTGTTCGGAACGCTTGAGGTCAATATCAACTACTGCCAGCTCCTCGTCGTTTTCGGACGCACGGAAGAGGAATTCACCCTGCGGACCGGCCACGAAGCTCGAACCCCAGAATTGAATTCCATTGGTCATTCCCGAAGGGTCGGGTTCAAAACCAACGCGGTTGACGCTTACGACCGGGAGTCCGTTGGCGACGGCATGACCTCGTTGAACCGTGATCCATGCCTCCCGCTGACGGGCTTTTTCGGCCTCGGTGTCAGTGCTTTCCCAACCGATGGCCGTTGGGTATATAAGTATCTCCGCCCCTGTGAGCGCCATGAGTCGGGCGGCTTCGGGGTACCACTGATCCCAGCAGACGAGTACTCCCAGTTTTCCGACCGAGGTCTGAATGGGTTCAAAGCCGATGTCGCCGGGGGTGAAGTAGAATTTCTCGTAGTAAGCAGGATCGTCGGGGATATGCATCTTGCGGTATTTTCCGGCTATGGAGCCATCCTTTTCGAAAACCACGGCCGTATTGTGGTAGAGCCCGGGCGCGCGGCGTTCGTAAAGCGAAGTGACGAGAACCACTCCCGCCTCCTTGGCTACCGAGCCGTAGAAATCGGTGACAGGACCTGGGATAGGTACGGCCAGTGAGCAGTTGTCCACGTCCTCAACCTGGCAGAAGTAGAGCGAGTCGTGAAGTTCCTGGCACACAACTAGTTCGGCGCCTTCTTTGGCAAGGAGACGAATCTTTTCGCCGAGGCGTCGGCGGTTATTTTCTATATCGGCTGTATTTGCCTGCTGTATTATTCCTATTTTCATATGAGTTGCTTAATCAAAAACTTTTTCCGGAAGTTGCATCGTGGCGCAGTGGAGGGAACCATGCTGGCGGATCAGGGCAGAACAGTTGATGGGTACGATTTCGTAGTCGGGCAATGCCGCCTCGAGCATCTGACGTGCAATGCGGTCCTTCATGGGCTGACCATAAACAGGCAAAAGCACAGCACCGTTGACAAACAGGAAGTTGGCGTAGGTAGCCGGAAGCCGTGAGCCGTCGTCGGGGTCGTTGATAGCGTCGGGTATGGGAAGTTCCATCAGATGGTAAGGCATCCCTTCGGGCGTGCGCAATGCCTGGAGTTCCTCGCGCATGGCGCTGAGTTCCTTGTAATGGGAGTCGTCGGGTTCGGCACATCCGCTGAAGAAAATCACATCGCCGGGAGGTGCGAAGCGTGCCAGCGTATCCACGTGACTATCAGTATCATCCCCTTCGAGGGCTCCGTGTTCAAGCCATAGAACGCGGTTGAGGTTGAAGGTTTGGCTGAGGTACATTTCAATGTCGCTGCGGTTTAGCTGTGCGTTGCGGTTGGGCGACAGAAGGCACTGCGAGGTGGTGAGGAGCGTTCCACGCCCATCGCAGTCGATGCCTCCGCCTTCGAGCACGAAGCCGAGGCGGTTGACGTATGTTCCCGAAAGTACGTGGTGCTCAATCAGTTGCCGTGTCGCACAGTTGTCCTTGTCGGCGGCAAATTTCAAACCCCAACCGTTGAAGGTGAAGTCGAGCAGAGCAGGGCGACCGGAAGAGTCGACCATTGTGATGGGGCCGTAGTCGCGCGTCCATGTGTCGTTGGTGGGTATTTCAACACAGAATATGTTGTCAACTCGGGTTCCCGGCAGGTAGTTGTCGGGGTGCTCGGGTCCTATGAGGATTACCTTGGCCCGAAGGGATATCTCCTTGATAATGTGGAGGTAGCAATTCCTCACATCGTCGAGCATATGAACCCAGTCGGTGTCGGCGTGGGGCCATGCAAGCAGCACGGCCGACACTGCTTCCCATTCGGCCGGAAGTCGAAAATCTGCATTTATCTTCATTCTATATCATCATAATCTTTGAGGTTATCCCAGATTGATTCTTCCGGGGAATAATGTTCCTCATAGTAGTCGATGAAACCTCGGCGCTCTGAATAACCCATCTCGCGGCAAAAGGCCTTGTATTTGGCTCGCCACTGCGGCTCATCCACCAAGATCTGCTTCAAATTGGACTCTGCGATGTCCAGACTTGGACTTTGCTCAATGATATGGACAAAAAGTTCGGTAATATCTTCCATAAGCGTTGGTTTGAGTGTGCCCAAAAGTAAGAAAAAATTCCCATTCCACCAACACCCCTCTCGAAAAACGTCCATAAAATTCGCGGGGCTTCCGCCTCGGTCAATCGCGACCCTGTTTCGGATAAGGTTTTTTGGTACAAAGTTACGACAAGATTCCGCGAAATGTTGTAGACTTTTGCAAAGACCCAAAATTTTTTTTCATCAAAGTTGAGGAGGGCTTTCAACCAAAATAATTTTTGAAGTGTTAAAACTAAAACGAAACACTCGACTTATGAAAAAATACCTCGTCTACGTCCTTCTGGCCACGCTGTTCTGCGCCTGCAGCCCCTACGCGCTTGTCAACAGCGAAACTTACAACAACGCCGACCTGGCCGACTACAAGACATTCCGCATCGTCACACCCGAGGAGGGTCATATGCCACCCGGAATGCAGATGGTCACATATTATAATATAGCTGCGGCCATTCGCGAGCAGATGGTTGAGCGCGGTTATACCGAATCACCCTCGTCGCCCCTGCTTATCAATATCGGCATCACTGTCCACAAAGAACTGATGACCGAACCGGTTGTGCCCCCCACACCGGCTCCCGCCCCACTGCTTCCTCCTCCGCCGCCAGGAGCAATCTACAACGGCTACTACCCTTTCTTCATGTATCCGCGCCCAAATTACTATGCAGGTTATTATGCTAATGCCCAGGTAATCACGGGAATGTACAAAGAGGGTGTGCTGACGATGGACTTCGTCAACATGCAGGAAAAAGTTCCCCTCTACTCAGCTTCCGTAGCAACCATTCTTGAAAATGGTGAGGCACGTTTCCGCAACCTCCAAGGCATCGCTCAGGCTGTACAGGTGCTCTTCTCAAAATTCCCGGTGAAGGTCTTGCCTCAGTATGACGATAACAAGTAAAGACATTATTTCCGACCCGTATTCCCAGCCGAATACGGGTTATATTTTTAAAAATAATTAAAAGCGTGGTTTGTGAAAGATATGATAGGTTAATTTAACATTTGTTGCACGCTATAACCGCGTTATAATTGTAACTTTGTAACCTCAAGCGGGAGTAACACTCCAAACAAGAATAAAGCACGAAAATCACATATTTATGAGCGACAGCGTAAACATCCGAGAACTAAACGAATTAGTGGCAAGCAAGAGCGACTTCATCGCCCTGATCACCAAAGGCATGGACCAGACCATCGTAGGTCAGAAGCACCTGGTGGAAAGTCTCCTCATCTCCATGCTGGCCAACGGCCACGTTCTCCTCGAAGGCGTGCCCGGTCTTGCCAAAACCTTGGCTATCAAGACCCTCGCCAACCTTATCGATGCAAAGTACAACCGCATACAGTTCACGCCCGACCTTCTGCCTGCCGACGTCATCGGTACCATGGTCTACAGCGTGAAGAACGAAACCTTCCAGGTAAAGAAGGGCCCGATTTTCGCCAACTTCGTATTGGCCGACGAAATTAACCGCGCCCCGGCCAAAGTGCAGTCGGCTCTCCTCGAGGCAATGCAGGAACGCCAGGTGACCATCGGTGACGAAACTTTCCCGCTGGACCGTCCCTTCCTCGTAATGGCAACCCAGAACCCTGTTGAGCAGGAGGGTACCTATCCGCTCCCTGAAGCACAGGTCGACCGCTTCCTGATGAAGGTCGTAATCGGGTATCCCGACAAAGAGGAGGAACGCCGAATCATCCGCATGAACATCTCCAACGAGATGCCAAAGATTGTGCCTCTGGTAACACCTCAGGAAGTGATTGAGGCCCAGAAGGTCGTAGGTCAGATTTATGTCGACGAAAAGATCGAACGCTACATCGTCGACATCGTCTACGCCACCCGTACGCCAAAAGAATACGGCTTGGATGAACTGGCAAATTATATTTCCTTCGGTGCCTCTCCCCGTGCGTCCATCTCTCTGGCCAAGGCAGCCCGTGCCTATGCTTTCCTGCACCAGCGCGGCTACGTGATTCCCGAAGATGTAATCTCCGTTTGCCACGACGTGATGCGCCACCGCATCGGCCTCACCTACGAGGCTGAAGCCAACAATGTCACCACCGACATGATTATCACCGACATCCTCGACAAGGTGCAGGTGCCCTAACCAATAATCATCTATGGATTCTAACGAACTGCTCAAGAAAGTCCGCAAAATCGAAATCAAAACCCGAGGATTGTCGCAGAACATCTTCGCCGGCGAGTATCACTCCGCCTTCAAGGGCAGAGGTATGATGTTCTCCGAGGTGCGTGAGTACCAGTACGGCGACGATATTCGCGATATCGACTGGAACGTCACGGCCCGTCACAACAAACCTTTCGTAAAGGTCTACGAGGAGGAACGTGAACTCACCGTCATGCTTCTGGTGGACGTATCGGCCAGCCGTTTGTTTGGCGCCGTGGGTGAAGAGAAGCGGGAAATGATTGCAGAGATTGCAGCTACAATCGCCTTCTCTGCCATCCAGAACAACGACAAAATCGGGGCCATGTTCTTCTCCGACAAGGTTGAGAAGTTCATAACACCCAAGAAGGGACGCAAACATATCCTCTTCCTGATCAGAGAGTTGCTGGACTTCACGCCCGAAAACAAGGGCACTGACATCGCAAAGGCCATAAAGTACTTCAGCGACGCCATGAAGCGCCGGTGCACCATGTTTGTAATCTCCGACTTCATTGACAATTCCGACTACCGCACTCCGCTCACCATTGCCTCAAACCGTCACGACGTAATGGCGATTCAGGTGTACGACAAGCGCGACAGCGAACTCCCCGACGTGGGGCTTATGCGCGTGGCCGACCTCGAGACGGGTGCGACACGGTGGATTGATACTTCCTCTTCGTCCACCCGCAAGGCATACAACCGCTGGTGGTACGACCGCCAGCAGAAGATGACAGTTGCTCTCCGAAGCACTCGCGTCGACTTCGCATCTGTCGCCACCAACGAAGACTATGTCAAGGCTCTGATGGGACTCTTTAAAGAAAGGGCTGCCGTATGAAACATTTGATTACCTCTATTATAATAGGTGTTTCTCTTCCGGTGTTCGCAGTTCCGGCTTCAAGTGTACGTGTGGAATCGAGCATCGATTCCGCTGTTGTGGTTATGGGCGACCATGTGCATCTCAAAGTTGTTGTGACCGCACCCGAAGCGATGACCAAGAATCTGCAGTTGGTAGACTTTCCATACATGCCGGTCGGCCAGGAGTTTATAGATTTCCATGGCATTGACATTGTTGAAATGGACAGCACCATGCGGAGTGCCGACGGTCATACTGCCATTGCCTTCGACTACACGCTCCAACCATTCGACCCCGAAACTTATACAATCCCACCCTTCGCTGTGGTTCCTACTCCAGGAGCCGACACGATAAAGTCAAAAGTCCTGTCGCTCAAAGTGTTGCCGGTGGATGTGGATTCACTCCAGACCATCAACCCCATGACTTCGATAGTTTCGGCGCAGTCACGCTGGTATGATTATGTGCCAAACTGGCTGTTCTGGCTCATCGGTATTATCGCAGTTCTGGCAGGAGGATTCTATGCCTACACCAAGCTTCGTCGCCATCAGGAGCAAATCGCCGAGGAGAAAGCCAAGCCCGTACCACCTTACGAGCTGGCAATCAGTCGACTGGACCACCTAAAGGCACGTCGTCTCACAGAGTCCGGTCACGAGAAAGAGTACTACACCGAGCTGGTGGACATCCTTCGCCAGTACCTCGACGGTCGCTTCGGCATAAACGCCATGGAGATGACCTCCACGCAGATTGTGCGCGCACTCCGCTACAACCCCGACACCCGCATGACTGCCGACCAGGTGCGTTCAATCCTCGCCATCGCCGACTTCGTGAAGTTCGCCAAGGTACGCCCGCTGCCCGACGACAATGTCAAGGCCTATAACCGGGCTCTGGACTTCGTTGAGCAGACCAAGCCTGCTCCCGAGCCGGAGGAACAACCGGCAAGTGAAACAAAGAAAGATTAACGAAAAATGCAATTTGCTCATCCTCACTTCCTTTGGGCCCTTCTGGTGCTGGTGCCTATGATTGTATGGTATGTGCTTAAACAGCGCAACAGCCATGCTACAATGGCCATGTCCAGCACGCAGGCCTTTGCGCGTTTGCCGCGTTCCTGGAAGCAATATCTTCGCCATCTACTGTTTGTGCTCCGCTGCGCCACCGTGGGCTGCCTCATTGTTGTCCTTGCGCGGCCCCAGGCACATGACAACTGGCGCACTACCTCCACCGAAGGCACCGACATCGTCATCGCTCTCGACGTGTCCTCGTCCATGATGGCTCGCGACTTTGACCCGGACCGCTTCGTGGCCGCAAAAAACGTAGCGGCGAAGTTCATCTCCGGCCGCGAAAGCGACAATATCGGTATTGTAATCTTCGCCGGAGAATCACTCACCGGCGTGCCCATGACGGTTGACCGCACGCAGTTGTTGCAGTACCTCCAGAACCTGAACATGAACGTTCTTGAGGATGGAACTGCTATCGGTGACGGTATCGCCACGGCCCTGAACCGCCTCAAGGAGGGTAAGGCAAAGAGCAAAAGCATTATTCTGCTGACCGACGGCAGCAACAACACCGGCGTAGTCGCCCCCGTCACGGCCTCCGAGGTCGCCAAGGAGTTGGGCGTGAAAATCTACACCATCGGCGTAGGTACCAACGGGAATGCCCCTTATCCAACACGTACCATGACCGGACGCATCGAGTTCACTCCCCAGCCCGTAGTCATCGACGAAGGTACTCTGAAAACAATTGCAGAAACCACAGGAGGCAAGTACTTCCGTGCTACCGGTAACCGGGTGCTCGAAGAAGTGTTCACCGAAATTGACGCCCTCGAAAAGACGCAGATGGACGTTCGCCACTTCTCCCACACCGAGGACTTCTACATGCCCTGGGCTCTGATTGCCCTCGCATGCCTTGTGCTGGAACTGGCTCTGCGGTACACCGTTCTACGTTCAATCCCTTGATAAAGTAGAAAGTTATGTTTGATTTTGCAAATCCACATTATTTATATCTGCTCCTGCTTGTGCCGGGGTTTGCCTTGCTGTACCTCCTTGCAAGGATTGCCCGCAAGGCAAAATTGCGTCGCTTTGGTCGCCCGGAGGTCATTGCATCCCTTATGCCTGATGCATCACGCTACATGCCGGCAGTAAAAGTGACCCTGGCGCTGATTGCTCTGACCGCTCTAATAATCGTGGTGGCTCGGCCCCGTTCCGGCGGTTCGGTAGAGCAGGAGACTGCAGCAGGAATTGAGGTTATGATCGCCTTCGACGTGTCTAACTCCATGATGGCGTCGTCCACCGACCGCCACGACGGTATTTCCCGTCTTGACCGTGCGCGTCTTTTGCTTGAAAAACTCATCGACCGCCTTCACAACGACAAGGTCGGCCTCGTTATCTTCGCGAATAACTCCAAGGTGCAGCTCCCGCTCACATCCGACTTCTACTCCGCCAAGATGTACCTCTCAGAACTCAACCCCTCGTTGATTTCCAACCAGGGAACGGATATTTCCACTGCCATGAAAATGGCAATGAACGGCTTCTCTCCTGCGGAGGACATGCGTAAGGCCATAATTCTCATCACCGACGCTGAGGACCACGAAGGTCAGGCCATTGAAACGGCAAAACTCGCTGCTGAGAACGGAATTCAGATCGACGTTATCGGCGTTGGCACACCTCAAGGCGCAGTACTCCCCGGTTTCGCTACCCCTGAAGGTACGCCCGTCGTGACAAGACTCAATGAAGAGTTGGCTCAGGAAATCGCAAAGGCCGGCGACGGTATTTACGTCAACGGCGCCTCCCCTTCGGCATTAGGCGAACTCACAGCGCAGCTGGATAAGTTGCAGAAGTCGGAGTTCAACACCGTTACATATACTGCGGCAGCAGAGCAGTTCCCCACCTTCGCGGCTATTGCGTTGGTATTCCTGCTCCTCGACAGTTTCGTGGTTAACCGCAAGATCAGCTGGCTCCGCGGCATCAACTTCTTCACCAAGGATTCCGAAAAGGAAGCGAAAGGAGGTTCCAAATGAAAAAGCTCATAATCCCGGCCCTGCTCCTTGCGGCATATTTACCATTTGGAGCATCGGCTCAGAATAACATGTCGCTCAACCCCGACGCCCCGGTGGCCGAAGCACCGGCAGAATCCGCCGCCCCCGAGGTCCAGAGCCAATACAACACGCCTTCGCAAAGCTACAAGGCCGAGCGCAATTACATCCGGCAGGGCAACAGTTACTACGAAAAGGAGCAGTACCACCAGGCGTTGGAAGCATACGACAAGGCCCTGGAAGTCAATGAAGGTTCGATTCGCGCACGCTTCAACAAGGCCCGCACGCTGGTGAACCTCGCATCCGACGACAATAAGGGTGCAGAGAACGACCCTCGCGAACAGGCCCGACAGCTGTGGGCCGGTCTGATTGATGATGCCAAGAAGTACGACCCCGAAATTGCCCGGATGGCGTACTATGACCTCGGGAACATGTTTTTCAACGATGAGCAGTACGACGGAAGTATAGCCATGTATAAATCGGCCTTGCGTATGAAGCCCGACGACATGGCTGCGCGCGAAAATCTGCGCCTGGCCCAGCTCAAGAAGCAGGAGCAGGAGAATCAGGATCAGAACCAAGATCAGAATCAGGACCAACAGGATCAACAACAGCAGCAACAGCAACAACAGCAGCAGGACCAACAACAGGAACAGGAGCAGCAACAGCAACAACAGCAACAGCAGCCCATGACCCAGAGTGCCCAGCAGATTCTGCAATCCATGCAAAATAAAGAGAACTCAACGCGCAAAAAGGTACAGGAGCAAGAAACTCCGGCCGGAGGACGCAGTCAATCAGATAAACCCTGGTAATCATGCGAACAAAACGTTTCATCCTATTTATGTTGATGGCTCTGGCCATGGTGGGTCAGGCGTGGGCGGATAATCCCACGTTCTCAATAGTGCCTCCGCGCAATGTAATCCAGGGTCGTAATTTCAGCCTCACGTTCCGTCTTTCCGACGGAGAGGCAAACCCGCCTGCGGCCCCCAGCCTGAACGGTTGCACGCTTCTTTACGGCCCCGCAACCTCCACGATGCAAAGCACCCAGATTATCAACGGACGCATGAGCTCCACCCGCAGCATCGACTATACGTTCACCTACCGTGCCGACACCCCCGGAAAGGTCGCCGTGCCCGAGCTGACAATAACCTGTGAGGGGCGCACCCTTTCTTCGCGCCCGGCGTCCTTCGAGATTCTCCCTACTGACGAGCCTACTCCGGCTCCCGGCGGCAATTCCGGGCAAAGCGGTGCATCCCCGGCACCGCAGCAGGGTGGAGTAGCAGCTTCGGACCTGTTGGTTCGGGTTTCGTTCTCCAAGAACTCAGTTTATGAGCAGGAACCCGTCGTAGCCACAATCAAGGTATACACAAAGCACGACATATCCTCATTCCTGCCTACCGTTCAACCGGCTTTCGAGGGCTTCCTCAGCGAGGAACTTCCCGTTGCGATGGAGACATCCATTGAGCATTACAACGGGCAGAATTACCACACCGCAGTTCTCAAGCGCCTTCTGCTTTACCCTCAGAAGGCCGGAAAGCTTAGCGTAAATTCGGGTACGTACGACGTTACCATCGTCACATACGAAACTGTCAATATGGGCTTCTTCCGAACCCAACGACCCATCGAACGGGCCGTGACCACCACATCCAACGCTGCTTCCATTGAGGTCAAGGCTCTCCCCGAAACGCGACCCGCCGGATTCAATGGCGCAGTGGGGCAGTTCACGGTTTCAACGTCGCTCGATCCGGAGTTGATGCGGACCAACGAGGCTTCCGTGTACACATATAATATAAAGGGCACAGGCAACATCAAGTTCCTCAACGAACCTGTAGTGCAGTTCCCGGCCGGAATTGACACATATACCCCTAAGAGCACCATCGATGCCAAAGTTGTCGGCGGAGGTTCGAATATGTCCGGTACCTATACAACTGAGTTCACCATCGTTCCTCAGGAAGTGGGGAATTTCACAATCGAGGGCGTTCCCTTCGTTTACTTCGACCCTGCGAAGAAAGAGTATGTAACAGTTGAAGTGCCCGACATGCCCATAAAGGTGCTCCGCGGTAATAGCTCACCGGCAGCTCCGGCGCAGTCGCAGGTAGAAGAAGCCATCGATGATATCCTGCATATCCATCCGACCAAAGCCAACCGTCAGTACAAGGTTGTGAACTATGCAATTGAAAGTTCGCTTTACTGGGCCGCTTATGGTATCGCAGCGTTGATTCTTGTTGGACTCGTGTTCCTCTATCGTCGCCAGATTCGCCTCCGTGCCGATGTGGCCGGACGCAAGCTCGCCAAGGCCGGCAAAGTTGCGACAAAGCGCTTAAAAGAGGCTCACACTTTCATGAAAGAGCACAAAAGCGATGCCTTCTATGCATCCCTGGCCAAAGCATTGTGGGGTTACATCAGCGATAAGCTTGCCATACCTGCTTCACAGCTTACACGTGAAAACGTCGCCGGCAAGTTAAGTGACTACGGCCTGAGTTCAGAGGCTATCGACGAAGTGCTCCACGTCCTTGACGAGTGCGAGATGGCCCGGTTCACCCCCAACCACTCCGAGCAGGAAATGGCGCAGCTATACAGCAATGCCGTAGACACTATCAAGAACATCGAAGATGTTAAAAACTGATTGATTATGAAACGTTTAGCTATCCTTCTATTTATATCTTCACTTGTTCTTGGAGCATCGGCTGCAACCACAGCCGAACAGGCCGACTCGGCCTACAATCGCGAGGACTACCGCGGTGCCATCGAGCTTTATAACAAGTCGATAGCCGAGGACGGGGTGTCGGCCGACATATACTACAACCTTGGCAACGCCCACTTCCGTAATGACAACAATGGAAAAGCCATCCTCAATTACGAGCGGGCACTACGCCTGGACCCTTCGCACTCCGATGCGCGAACAAATCTTGAATACGTAAAGAGCAAAATTGCCGACAAACCCGAAGACGACACCAATGTGCTTCTGAAGATGCACACCGGAATCATGAGCACAATGAGCGCAAATGCATGGGCTTACTTCGCTCTCGGTTTGTTCATACTCTTCCTCGGAGCTGTCGGACTCTATATTTTTTCCGCTCACGTTACCTACCGCAAAGTTGGATTCTTCGGTGGTGTGACGCTCCTGTTCGTGTGCGCTTATGTTGTCTATATGGCCTGCGATGCCGCCGCGATAGCCCGTAGCCACGAGAGCGCAGTGGTCATTTCCCCCTCCACCCAGCTGACCTCAGCGCCCCGAGGAGCAAAGTCCGGCAAGGACAAGGTTGTGACCATCCATGAGGGAACGCGTGTAGAAATCATCGATTCCGTGGCTACACCCGACGACCCCGTGTCCCCGAAATGGTACAATGTAAAGCTGAACAACAGCACCAAGGCTTGGGTACGCGCGTCCGATGTTGAGCGTATATAAGTATAAACGTGACAGTTAGCGTCCCACATTTCGATTTTATGTTATAAAACATAAAAAAAACTTCTCCAATTGTTTGGTTTAGCCGAAAAATGGTGGTAATTTAGTAACTCAAAATAACGTATCATTCAACCTAAATGACTGAGATATGACCAAGACCATCACCTTCAACGAGCTCCGTCGCCTCAAAGACCGCCTCCCCGACGGAACCATGCGCCAGATAGCAGACCGTCTTAACACCACCGTGCAGACCGTACGCAACTACTTCGGAGGTTCCAATTACGACTTCGGCAAGAACTGCGGTATCCACATCGAACCGGGTCCCGACGGCGGTATCGTTGTGCTCGACGACAGCACAATCTACGACATGGCCGTAGAAATCCTTCAGAAGCAGGATGCCGAATAATTCGCTCGATTAAAGATCTACGCCCGCGTCCGACACCACGACGCGGGCTTTTATTAAATTCCGGACTACCTTTAATGCTTAATCTTAAAACATCATTGTCATGGCTCTGATTACTGTTGCTATTCATACATACGAAAAGGCTGTACAGCTGCGCAACCGGCTGGAAAACGAAGGCGTCGAGGTTGAGTTCGCAGACGTGAACCTGACTGTGCCCGGACTTACGTCAGGGGTGCGCCTCCGCATCCGTGAAGAGGACCTGCCCCTGGCCTTGCGCATAATCGAGAATCCGGAACTTTTCGAAGCTCCGGACAGTGATTCTTCGAAAACACACAATTTCCTCGTTCCTGTCGACCTCAGTGAACGCTCTTTCCTGGCAGTAAAACATGCTGCCAAAATTGCATCCGCAAATTCGGGGCGGCTTACATTGCTGTACAGCTACATCGACCCCTATGTGGCAACAAAAATTCAGCTGCGCGACTCCCTCGGCTACGAATCAGGCGACAAGACCGCCCGTGCCGGCATGCGCAAGAACGCCGAAATGCTGATGCAGAACTTTGTAGAGCGAATTCAGGGCGCAATGAAGTCCGGGGTGATTACTCCGGTATCGTTATCTTTCGAGGTTGTGGAAGGGGTGCCCGAGGATGCCATTACAGAATATTCACGCTCACATGCTCCGCGGCTGATTGTGATGGGCACCCGTACGGGGGCCAGAAAGGAGCACGACATGATTGGAAGCGTCACAGCCGAAGTGCTCGACGAAGGCTACTTTACTGTCCTTTCCTTGCCGGAAAATATGGACGCCGATACCTTTACTCCGAGGGAAGTAGTGTTCTTCAGTAGCCTTGACCAGAACGATATACTCGCCATGGACGCCCTCTATCGTTTCTTCGGCTCACACATGATGCACGTCACCATCCTGCCGGTGCCCCGTCCGCGTCGCTTTTTCGATTCGGCCCCCGGCAAAGCCGCCCAACGGCTTTGCAACTACTGCATGGACCATTTCCCCAACTTCACCTTCGATAATATCCCGGTAGTGGCTGAGGAGAGCGAAAAACGTTTCATCGAACTTCGCAAAGAGCGAAATTTTGACCTCATCGTCATCCCCAACAAGCGCCGAAATTCATTCAACCGGCTCTTTAACTCGAGCCTGGCCCATAACCTACTTTTTCACACAGACATCCCGATGCTGGTCATTCCGGTGTAAGTCCGGACTTTTTCAGTTAGGAAAAAGATGTTGGTAGAGCAGGGCGTCGACGTAGTGGGGTCCTCGGCGAAGCCATGAACGCATGCTGCCGCAGGTACGGAAACCGCATTTGGCGAAAAGTGCGTGTGAAGCTTCGTTGTCGTAGGCTATCTGAGCCGCAAGTTGGTGCATACCAAGTACTTCGCGTGCATAACCGCAAGTCATTTGCAGGGCCTCCGTGCCATATCCTTTTTGGCGGAATTTAGGCAACAGCGCAATGCCGACGAAGGCGCGACGGTCGCGTGGCTCATAATCGCAAAGGTCTATGCATCCGAGGCGCTCGCCGCTGTTACGGTCAGTTATTACAAATCTCAATTGACGCTGGCTGAAAATATCAGCGGTGTAGTTGCGGACGTACTCTTCGAGCTGGAAGCGACTCAACGGAGCGGTAGTGAACCCGGTCTCTTCCATTCCATCCTGGTTTTCAAGGATGTAGAGAAAATCGACATCGTCAGGTTCCGGAGCACGCAGGATAAGGCGTTCGGATGAAAGGGTCATTTTTTAAGAATGTACGTGTTGAGGATTTCTTCGGAAAGTGCAATGGGGTCGCCCTCGGGAGCGGATGTAAAGGTGCCGTAGGGAACCGTTTCACCCTTCACGAAGGGCCATTCGAGCTCGTTAAACCAGTCGCATTCACCGCTTTGGAAGTATCTTTCCCAGCGGGGGTAGTAGTAATGGCGGAGCAGTCCGTTCCATTCGCGGTTGGCGTAGTCGTGAAGTCCGCCCTGATTACACTGGCGTTCGGCGCCCCATGTAGTTATTAGCATGCGTGCGTTCCACTCCATGAGGTCTTTTTCGGAGGTGTCCGTACCGCGGTCGCGTGCCTGCTCAATCCATGTGCCGAGGCGGAATTGGGGCATACTGCCGAGCAGACGGTCCTGGTCAAGAATCATCGACAGAAATTCTGCGGCAATTTCTTTGCGTGCGAGTGAATCGGCCTGCGAGTAGCTGTCCAGTAGTGATTTGCCTTTGTCCGCGAGGCATTGACGGGCAAGGTCTACGACGTCGAAACGGTATTTTTCATTGTCCTTGAGAGCTGGGGCCAGAGAGAGAAGGGCTGCGGTCGCCTCAACAACGGTGTCCGTGTTCCAGTACCAACGGGGGTGAGCCCAACTGCTGACGCTTTTGGGGGAATCGGCGGGACGCTGCATAAAAACGCTTTCTGCCGTACCTTGCATGTTGGCATATGGCGAGTTATAAATGGTGTGGGCGAGATTTTTCCAGGCTTCTACAGCGGTGGCTGCTTCTTTGCTTTCCGGGTCGAGGGCGTAGCGGTCGGTTACCCAGTCGGCCAGCCATTGTTCCAAACCATATTCCCGGCTAAGCGAAGGCAGCGAGAAAGCGAGGTCGAAAATCATCGGTGTATACGAAATGCCTTCGGGAATAGCACCGGAGCCAACCAGGGCGTCACGGTCGGTATTAACATAAGATTCGGCTATGAGTGGTGCACGGCCAAAAATACCGACATTATCTCCGTAGTTGTTCAGTACACAGTAAATCCAGTCGTGATTCTGCCCGTAGCGGTCGGTGTGGTTTCCGCCGCATTCGGTGTGTCCCTCGGAATCGGCGTGGAGGTCGAGGATGATGAGTCGGCCTGCAGGGATGCTGTGCGTGAGGAATTCCTTGGGATTATCCTGCCAGTGTTGTGCAACCCAGATGGCGTCGGGATTGTGGCGCAACATAGAAGCCCACATGGCCTGTACACTTTTCTCGCAATCCAAGCCCTCCGGAATTTTTCCGCCTTCATGGAAGGGGTCAACGGCGAAATAGGGTGAATCGAGAACATCACCAAAGAGGCTGTCGACCACAGCATAGTATGCATCCCCGAATTCCTCCAGTCGGGCATAATCGGTGACGAAAGCCGGACGCTGAAAGCCGCACCAGGTTCCTGAGTCATTGATTTCTTCTTTGGCCCAATCGCAAGTTGTTTTGCTGAGGAAATCGGCCGGTATCATACCGTTATAGCCGGGAATAACCGGGCGTATACCTTCTTCCTTGCAGCGTTGGAAGATGTGACGCGCAAGAGCGAGGTGTTCGTCGAACCAGCTTTGAGGAAGGGGTCCTCCCCAGCCGGTGAGGTTGTTCATCTGAAACCAGGCCATATAGCCGGGTCCGGGAATGAATTCCTCCGGAGCAGGGTAGCCGTACTTTTCCAACAAAGCTTTCCACACGCATTCCATTCCGGTGATAATCAGCGGCATGTTGATTCCGCGTTCCACCATGGCATCAATTTCTTTGTCCCATTCCGCCTGACCCCAGAAGGGCATCGAGTAGGAGTGGGTACAGAAGTTATAGTGATATTTCAGAGGCTGGTCGGCCATGGCTGTGATTGTGCAAAAAATCGAAATCAGAATTGCAGAAAGAGTTTTTTTCATGGTTTTAGTGTTAAAGTTCGAATGGTGTCCGTCCTTGGATGGAACGGGCCAGGGTAGCCTCGTCGGTATATTCAAGGTCGTTTCCGATTGCAACTCCGCGGGCGAGCTGCGACACTTTCACATCCGGAGCGCGGTGCGATAACTGGCGGAAAATAAAGTAGTTGGTAGTGTCGGCTTCAACCGTGGCGCCTGTGGCCAGGATTACCTCTTGGATGTCGCCGGACTCGGCGCGTTGTATCAGCGATTCAATCTCGAGCATATCGGGCGAAACCCCGTCGACCGGCGACACCAATCCGCCAAGCACGTGGTACACACCACCATAGCGGCGCGTGTTCTCGATTATCATCACGTCCTTAACAGTTTCAACTACACAGACAGTGGTGTGGTCGCGCGCGGTGTCGGCACATATGGAGCAAACTTCTTCTTCGGATATATTGTGGCACATCGTGCAGTACTGCACCTCTTCGCGAAGGCGCGCCAAGGACTCCGACAGCGCCAGCGCTATTTCCTTTGGCTGGCGGAGGAGATGGAAGGCATAGCGTAAGGCCGTTTTCCGTCCAACGCCAGGCAGGCTTGACAGGGAGGTTACGGCATTCTCGAGCAATTTTGATGAAAATTCCTGTTCCATTTCGCTAAGTTACGAAATTTTTCCGCAAAAGAATGTAAATATACACTTATTAATACTTATTGGACATTTCGGCATGAATGTTGGTAAGTTTGGCTTAGACCTATACGGCCCTCCATTATATTGCGTATCTTTGCACTCAAAATCTACCAATCATTGAAATGAATCATACACGCATGTCCCTGGCACTCGCCGGAATTATAATTGGCGCGGGTGCGTGGGCTCAAACTCCGGTTTTAAGTTTGCAAGATTGCTTGCGCATAGCCCTCTCGGAAAGCCCCACGGTCAAGGTGGCTGACATGGAGGTGCAGCGTCTTGACTACTCCAAGAAAGAAACTGTGGGTCAGTTACTGCCGACGGTCGACTTCGGCGCATCGTACAATCGTTCGCTGGCCAAGCAGGTTATGTATATGAACATGGACTTTGGAAGCTTAGGCGGCGGCACAGGGGCCGGTGCTGAGGACGCACCCGAGTCGCGCGCCGCCACAGGAAAGTCGGACGGGGGTATCAAAGTCGGTCTTGACAACTCCTACTCAATGGGCTTCTCTGCCGCAGTGCCGCTGATAGCACCTCAGTTGTGGAAGAGTCTTTCAATCAGCGACAGTCAGATTCTACGCAGCCTCGAAACCGCCCTGCAATCTCGCCAAAATCTTGTAAACCAGGTGAAATCAGCTTTCTATGCTCTTCTGCTGGCCAATGATTCCAAGCAGGTTATTCAGGAAAGCTACGACATGGCCAAACTGACCTACGACACATATTCGAAGCAGTTCAGTCTCGGAGCAGCGTCGGAGTATGATGTGCTCCGCACCTCGGTGGCCATGAAAAATATTGAGCCGGAGCTTATGCAGGCCGATGTAGCCATCCGTCAGGCCCGACTTCAGCTGCTTATCCTTATGGGACTGGCCGGCGACTTTCAATTCGAGGTCACCGACCGCTTGTCCAACTACGAGAAGAGCATGTACGAGGAAACTCTGAACATCAATCCCGACTACAGCAACAACGCCGATCTGAAGATAATGGAGATTGACCGCCTGACATTGAAGCAGACCGTGGACCTTCACAAACTGGCTTTTGTACCTACGCTTGCGCTTACGGCCAACTACAACTGGACGTCCATGAGCAACGGCAACCCATTCCGCAATTTCCGCTGGAACCCATACTCCAATCTTGGCGTTGCATTGTCAATACCCATTTTTCAGGGTGGTCAGCGCGTGAACCGCCTCAAGCAGGCCAAGATTCAGCTTGCCGAACTCGAACTCCAACGCGAGAACCTTGAACGGAGTGTGGCCATGCAGGTGGAACTGGCTCTGGATAATGTGCAGGTCAATGTGAAGCAGATTGCTTCGTGTTCCGAAAGTGTTGCTCAGGCCACGCGCGCCTATGATATTATGGTGAAGAGTTTCGACATCGGTGCAGCAAGTTACCTGAACCTGCGCGACTCCGAGCTTGGCCTCACACGCGCACGGCTTGCATACTACCAGGCCATTTTCAATTATCTCATCGCCCGTTCCGAACTCGACCTTCTCCTGGGCGTCGCTCCTGAAGCATATATGGAAAAATAATGTACAATATGAAATATATCAATCTTTTATGTGTCGGACTTGCAGTGACGCTATGCGGCTGTTCGACTTCCGGCAAAAACGATGACCCCTCAGCTGTGGCACCCGAATTGCCCCGCGTCACAACCGGCGTGGCCTTTGAAAGAGAAATACCTCAAACCAAAGTTTACACAGCCAATGTTGAAGCCGAGAACATCAACAACATTTCGCCCTCTATGATGAACCGAATCAAGACCATCAACGTCGAGGTCGGTGATCCCGTCAGGGCAGGGCAGACCCTTGTGACACTCGACTCTTCCAACTCCGACCAGTTGCGAATCAATATGGAGCAGGTGGAGCGGGAGTACAACCGCGCCAAAAATCTGCTTGAAATCGGATCCGGCACGCAACAGGCTGTGGACCAGCTAAAATCGCAGCTTGATGCGCTTAAGTCGCAGTACCGCAATATGATAGAGAACACCATCCTGGTGTCGCCCATCACCGGTGTGGTGACAGCCCGTAACTACGACCCCGGAGATATGACCGGGGCCATGCCTGTGCTCACCATCGGACAGATAGCCCCTGTTGTGAAAGTGATGATAAACGTCAGTGAAAACGACCTTCAAAACATCACCAAGGGTATGCCCGTGGAGGTTAAATTCGATGCCTTCCCCGGCGAAACTTTTGAGGGTACCATCGTGCGCGAGTATCCCACCATCGACACTGCTACGCGCACCTTCCCAGCCGAAGTGCGCATCTCCAATCCCGGCGGCCGCATCAAACCCGGTATGTTTGCCCGCGTAGCCATCAACATGGGTAATCAAAACCATATTGTGGTGCCTGACCGTGCCGTTGTCAAGCAAGCCGGTTCCGGTAATAAATATGTATATGTGTACTCTGACGGTAAAGTGTCGTTCAACAAAGTGGAACTTGGTCAGCGTCTTGACGATGCTTACGAGATTCTTTCCGGCGTTGCCAACGGCGACTCCGTGGTTCTCACCGGACAGACACGCCTGGCCGACGGCGTGCCCGTAGAAGTAATTGATCACCGCTAATTCGTTTGCTTATGTCCCTATATGGAAGTGCTGTGAAGCGACCTATCATGACCACGCTATGCTTTGTGGCGGTGGTCATCCTGGGCCTCTTCTCCTTGAATAAGCTGCCGATTGACCTCTATCCCGACATCGAGACGAATACCCTGATGGTTATGACAACCTACGCGGGTGCGAGTGCGGCGGATATAGAGCAGAATGTGACGCGTCCTCTGGAAAATGTGCTCAACTCCGTAAGCGACCTGAAGCACATATCATCAAAGTCGCGCGAAAACATCTCTGTAATCACGCTCGAATTTGAGTACGGCAACGATATCGACGTGCTCACCAATGATGTGCGCGACAAGCTGGACATGATTTCGTCATCGATGCCTGACGATGCCGAAACGCCTATCATCTTCAAGTTCTCCACCGATATGATTCCAATCATCATGCTTTCGGTGCAGGCAACGGAGAGCATGCCCGGCTTGTACAAGATTCTCGACGATGCCGTTGTCAACCCGCTGGCGCGAATCAGTGGCGTGGGAACAGTGTCAATCTCAGGCGCGCCAAAACGTGAGATACATATATATGTGGATCCTTCTCGGCTTGAGGCTTATAATCTGACGGTTGAGCAGATAGGAAGTGTCATTTCGGCCGAAAACCGCAATATCCCCGGCGGTTCGTTCGACGTTGGCTCAAATACATATTCCTTACGTGTTCAGGGCGAGTTCGACTCCTCCGACCAGATGCGCGACATTGTAGTGGGCGCTTACAACGGCAAAACGATTTATCTCAAGGATGTGGCCCGCGTGGAAGATTCACTGGAGGAACGTGCGCAGGAAACATATAATGACGGCGAACGTGGCGCCATGATCATTATCCAGAAGCAGAGCGGCGCCAACTCGGTGGAGATTTCCAATAAGGTGCTCAAAATGCTACCTTCGCTCCAGAAGCGTCTGCCATCCGATGTGCATCTGGGCATCATCGTTGACACGTCAGACAATATCCGCAACACCATCGCTTCGTTGGTGGAAACGGTGCTGTACGCCTTGCTTTTTGTCGTAATCGTGGTGTTCCTTTTCTTAGGACGCTGGCGCGCGACGCTGATCATCACCATCACAATCCCGATTTCACTTATTGCCTCGTTCATATACCTCTATGCAACAGGTAACACGCTGAATATCATTTCGCTATCGGCACTATCAATTTCGATTGGCATGGTGGTGGACGACGCCATTGTGGTGCTCGAAAACGTAACCACACATATCGAGCGAGGGTCCGACCCCAAACAGGCGGCCGTGCACGGAACCAACGAGGTAGCCGTATCCGTTGTTGCATCTACGCTGACCCTAATCGCAGTGTTCTTCCCCCTGACCCTCGTGACGGGTATGACCGGTGTACTGTTCCGTCAGCTGGGCTGGATGGTGACCATCATGATGATTATTTCGACCATCTGTGCTCTTTCGCTCACACCTATGCTGTGCTCCGTGCTCCTGCGAAGGGTTCAGAACCATGGCAAGCTTTACAATATCTTCTTCACGCCGGTGAACAAGGGTCTCGATGCCTTCGACTGCGGCTATGGGCGCCTCCTGAAGTGGGTTGTCAGTCATAAGCTCATTACCTTCCTTGCATGTATCGGATTGTTTGCCGGTTCGATTATGCTCATGAAGCAGGTGGGCACGGAATTCTTCCCCACCGCCGATGATGGCCGTATGCGTGTTTCGCTCGAACTCCCTATCGGCACTCGTGTAGAGATTTCCAAAGAAGTCACCAAGCGGCTGGTGGACGAGTGGAGAGAGAAATATCCGGAAATCATGGTGATGAACTACACTACGGGTTCGGCTTCAAGCGACAATGTTTTCGGATCTATGCAGGACAATGGTCCACACATCGTTTCGATGAATATGCGTCTGACCGACCCCGGCGAGCGCGACCGCAGTGTCACCGAAATTGCGGCTCTGATGCGTGAGGACCTCAAGCATTATCCCGAGTTCAAGAAGTCGCAGGTTTCCACCGGTGGTATGGGCATGGGAGGCCAGTCAACGCTTGACTTCGAGATTTATGGCTACGATTTTGCCGAAACCGACTCGGTGGCCAGGATGATGCAGGAAGCACTGTACAAGATACCTGGCACAGCGGATATTATCATTTCCCGCTCTGATTATCAGCCTGAGTATCAGGTGGATTTCGACCGAGAGAAACTGGCTATATATGGTCTGAACTCGTCAACTGCAGCAACCTATCTCCGCAACCGCATCAACGGACAGCTGGCCTCTCAGTTCCGCGAAGACGGCGAAGAATACGACATCAAAGTCATGTATGCCCCCGAACACCGTACCACCATCGAGGACATCGAGAATATCCTGGTGTATAACTCCGCCGGTAAAGCTGTTCGAATTCGTGACATCGGCACGGTTGTAGAGCGCTATTCGCCCCCGACCATCGAACGTAAGGACCGCGAACGCGTCGTGACCGTAAGTGCAGTGGTTCAGGATGTGCCTATGAGCCAAGTTACCAAGGCCGCTTTCGCCGCCATCGACAAGATGGACATTCCGCAGGGCGTCTCGATTGAGCTCTCGGGTTCGTACGAAGATCAGCAGGACTCTTTCCGCGACCTGCTCACGCTGGCAGTACTAATCATAATTCTGGTTTATATCGTCATGGCCGCTCAGTTCGAAAGCTATACTTATCCGGCCATTATCATGACATCGCTGCTGTTCGCCTTCTCCGGTGTGTTCATCATCCTGTGGATGACCGGCCACACGCTGAATGTGATGAGTATGATCGGTGCAATTATGCTTATCGGTATTGTGGTGAAAAACGGTATTGTGCTCATCGACTATATTTCGTTGAACCGCGAACGCGGTCTGTCGGTTCGCCAGTCGGTAATCCTCGGCGGCGAGTCGCGTCTGCGTCCTGTGGTTATGACGACTCTAACAACCATCCTCGGCATGGTGCCGATGGCTGTGGGTTCCGGACAGGGTGCGGAGATGTGGCGCCCTATGGGTACAGCCGTTATCGGTGGTCTTACCGTCTCTACCATCCTGACCCTTCTCTTTGTTCCAATGCTGTACTGCGTGTTTGCCGGACGTGACATCAAGAAGGCACGCCGGAAGCTCCATCGTCAGTTACAAGCAAAAAAACTTGAAGCCTAATGAAAGCAATATTTATAGCATATGACCAGGCGCACCGCGACCGCATCATCGACATGCTCCACAAGCTCAACTGCCGCGGATTCACCTCGTGGGACCAAGTGACAGGCCGCGGAAGTGTAGACGGCGAGCCCCACTACGGTACTCACGCATGGCCCTCGCTGGCCGGCGCCATTCTCACCATGGTGGAGGACCATCGCGTGGCTCCCGTTCTCCAAAAGCTCAAGGAATTCAACGACGAGCGCCCAAAACTCGGCCTCCGCGCCTTCGTCTGGCCAATCGAAGCCACCATTTAGCAGCTTCACTCGGCCAAAGAAAAACGGGCTGATTCTTGCAATTCGGCAAAAGTCGATAAAAATCTGCAAGAGTCAGCCCTTTCTATCAGCGTTCTCAGCGGGTATTTTCGTAGCTATCATTTTTATTCGTTGGTTCACGGGACTTACGCCGAAAGTGGATAATGCATGGATATGATTATTATGTATATTGATTGTTGGTGGTAATCTATTTATTGTCTTGCTGTTATGCTCGCGGGTCGTCGGTGGCCGTGAAGGTTGCACAAGGATTTGGTCGAGCGGGATAGCCTGCTCGTCCTCGTAGTCCACGCGGTTGAGCTTGCCGTAGGCAGTAGCGGCGCGTTCCATCGTCTTGCTGTCGTTGGGCTGCTTCGCCATCAAGTAAGTGGCCATGAGTATTTGATTGGTGCGCCAACGATGGAAGTCGCGGCTTGCAGTGGCGGGCATTGAGAGCAGCGTCTTGCCGATAGCCAAGTCGGAGTAAGCCGTGACCTTAGAAATTCTTTGGTGAACAAGTGCACCCGGCATACATCTATGGTGTTCGGTGCTGGCATAAAAGTAACGGCTTATTTACAGCAAAAGTAATCAAGCCGTTTTATGCGTTAAAAGACGAGCTTTTTATTCACTCGGTTTGATTTTATCTAAAGGGATAGGATAGATTACAGGTAGGATATACGATACTTTTACAGGCGTACCATTATTTTTTCCCGGTGTAAATTTGCCCAAATGTTTAATGGCTTCTTTTGCCTCATTGACATATTCTTCGGGCAAAGAAGTATTCCGCAACACATGAATCGTTTCAGTGTCAATTACGCCATCCTTAGTTATAGCAAATGTAAAGATACATTTCCCTTTAATGCTGTCAGAATGAGAATTTTTTGCGTTTGAAAGATAACTATATAGATCTCTTAATAGCCCTTTATCTCCACCGTTGATATAAACAGGTTTTTCTTCTACAGTGGTCGCATTTGTTGTCTGAGTGTTAAATGACACAAAGAGCAACAAGAAGAATAATATTTTATAGAAATTTTTCATAGTGCAAATATACGCAAAATATTTTACTCATCGTCCTCCATATCAAGGAGATTTCGGTGGG
The DNA here is from genome assembly GCA_964397235.1 of uncultured Bacteroides sp. Lineage (GTDB taxonomy): Bacteria > Bacteroidota > Bacteroidia > Bacteroidales > Muribaculaceae > CAG-873. Next base: position 33,869 of record CAYNHP010000002.1, read on the forward strand.
CGTTCTCGATAGCGAGTGGCGAGCCTACTTGCGCAAGCATCATTTCCTCAACGCGTCTACCAGGTCGGGGAAGTCGAGCTCTAACAGAAAACCAGGAATCAGATGAGCTGTGTCGTTGGGCCCGGTGGCGTTTACTTTTCTGGTCGGGTTTGGTCATTACCACATTTTTTGTAACTTTGTATCGGAAACCGAGATAAATGTAGATTAACCAAAAACATTAAAGAATAAGCGCTTAATCGCCATTGGTTGAAATAATAATAGCATATAAGTTTTATACAGAATTTAATACGTTGATATGTTTATAGCGATTCTTACATACAAAAAGGCACTGGAGGAGGTAGATCGCTTTCTTCAGGCACATCGAGAATACCTGACGGAGCACTATGCGGCAGGTGATTTTATTGCTTCGGGGCCACAGAATCCACGCGTTGGCGGAGTAATCATGATTAAAGCCAAAGACCGGGCAACCGTGAATACAATTATCGAAAAAGACCCGTTTAACATTAACGGAATCGCCGATTACCGCATTGTCGAGTTTAATCCAACAATGTTCTGCGATGCCTTATTGGAAAAATTACTCTAAAAAATTAGCACCCCAATGTTTGTGACTTTGGGGTGCTTGTTTTAACCGCAGTGGTAGTATTTGGCCACGAGTGAGGCGATGTCTTCGCCGGGCGGGAAGGACTTCAGGCGAGCAATGGTGCCGTCGATGAGCCTTGGCGAAAAGACTCCTTCCTCCTCGAAAATGTTGCGTATGGCAGCAAGAGCTTCGGCTGAGTCGGCGCAATTTATGGGCAATGTCTTGAGGTTTTTCACCTTATCCGACTGCTCGTTGCGGTGGATATCGATGTCGACATAGGTCTTTTCTGCCACTTCAAGGGCTTTGGGGTCGCTTACGCCTACGCGGGCAGCGACGGCCAGAGCGGCAAGCAGGAGGTATACATCGGCCGAGGCGTCAGCCGAGCGGATTTCGAATGTCTGCTTTTCGATGGTAGGAGCTCCGAACCCATCGCCGGAATGATGGTTCACCTCGCTGCACATGTCCACATCTGCAGTCCATCCCAGAGGTACGCGCACGAGCACGGAACGGTTTCGGTCGCCCCAGCATACATTGGTCGGAGCTTCCTGGTGTGGTACAAGGCGGAAGTAAGAACCGGGGTTGGTGTTGCCGAATGCCGTGATTGCAGGGGCGAGTTCCATCAGGCCTCCAATCATCTTCTTTGTCTCAATGGTGAGTTGGCGGTTGGCGTCAACTGTTGCGGTGTGGCCATCGCGAACCAACTTCATGTGTATATGAAGGCCGGAGCCGGCCTTTCCTGTAGTGATTTTAGGGGCGAAGGTAACCTCAAGACCTCGGCGATAGGCACAGTTGCGGATAGCCCACTTTGCAAGCATAAGTTGGTCGGCAGCCTCAAGGGCGTAGACGGGGAGGAATTCTATCTCGTTCTGCTCATAGACCTTGCCGTCGAGTGTAAAATTGCCAACCTCGGAATGGCCATATTTAATCTGTCCGCCCATCTGTGCAATTTTGAGCATGCAATCGGTACGGAAGTCATTGAATTTTGCAAATGGTGCGGATTCATGATAGCCTTTCTGGTCAGATGCCGGGAAGAGGGGATTCTCAGGAGCTACGACATAGAATTCGAGTTCGCCCATGGCATGGAAATCAAGGCCGGTCGCTTTCTTAAAGGCGGCGAGTGCTTTTTGGAGTGTATACTCTGGAGAAGCATCCCAAGGTTTTCCCTCTTTATCGAAATAAGAGCAGAGGAAACAGAGAGTTGGAATTTCGGAGAAGGGGTCGACGAAGGCAGTGCGGAAGCGAGGAATGACGTAGAGGTCGCTGTTTCCGGGTTCAACGAATGAGGGGAAGAGGGATGAGCCGTCGACACGTTCGCCTTGGGTAAGGATGGTTTCGAGGTAAAGGAGGTCGTTAATTACGAAATTCAGAGTTTTAAGTCGGCCGTCCTCAGCAGGGTACATGAAGTTAACCATCTCAATTCCGTTGGCTTCAACGAAAGAGATGATGTCCTGGATTGTGAATTGGTGAGGCAACTTATGCAGGAACGCAACCAATGCGTTCTTGTTAAGGTTTAGTTTTTTGGTCATGATTTAAGGGTATAAAGGGGCGCCTTTCGACGCCCCTGATGTTTGGTCGGTTCTGATTTATGCTATGGGGACAACGCCGATACCGGGGCGGTCGGGGATTGTCACCTTGCCGTCAACAATCTTCATGCCGTCGAAAATGTCGTTGGCGATGAGCAGGTTACCATCCAGGTCGGCCCAGTCAACCAGCGGGGAGAGCTGAGAAGCTGCAGAAACGGCGCAGGAGGTTTCGGTCATACATCCGAGCATCACCTTCATGCCCAGGGAGCGTGCGAGGGTAGCCATCTGATAAGCTTCGTGCATCCCGCAGCACTTCATGAGCTTGATGTTGATGGCATCGTAGGCACCTGCTGCACGACGAACGTCGGGGAGGCGCTGCAGGAACTCGTCGGCCACGATGGGCAGGGGAGAGCGCTCGCGGAGCCAGGCGGTGTCGTCGATAGCTGCCTTGTCCATAGGTTGCTCAACGAAGAGGCAGTTGCGCTCGGCCAGCCAGTGGCACATTTCGAGGGCTTTCTCTCTGTCGTTCCATCCCTGGTTTGCATCCACGCAGATGGGTACATCGGAAACTTTGCGGAAAGCTTCAACGAGTTCCTTGTCGTGACCCACACCCATTTTTACCTTCACCACCTTGAAGGGAGCACATTCCTCAATTTCGTGCTGCATTTCAACGGGGTCGGCATTGTAGCTGATGGTATAAGAGGTGTTGGGAGTTTTTTCAGGATTGAGACCCCAGATTTTGTACCAGGGCTGGTTCATGATTTTACCGGTGAGGTCGTGGAGGGCGATATCCACCGATGCTTTTGCTGCGCGGTTATTGGGAGCAACGCTCTCCATATATTCGTGGATGTCCTCGATGCGGAAGGGATCGGAGAACTGGGAGAGGTCGAGTTTGCTCAGGAATTCGGTTACGGAAGCCACGGATTCGCCAAGATAGGGAGGCATGGAAGCTTCGCCATAGCCCATTACGCCGTCGTATTCAATCTGGACCTGCACACCGGGGGTGGTGGTGCGCTGGTTACGAGCCAGGTTGAAGGCATGACGAAGTTTGAGTTCGTATGGGCGGAAAGAGAGGTTCAGACGACCCGACTTACCCATTGGGCGGGTAACTTCGTCGAGTGCAGACACCGATACGGGAGAGGCGGCGATGAGTGCGCCGAGCATACCGGTTTTGAGAAAATTACGGCGGTTCATTGTGTATGCTATTGTTTTATAGTTTCTTATTAGTGTCTCGAGCGTGGGAATTTATTTATTGAAGTACCAGGCATGGTCGCGAACGCGGGTAATGCCGGGAGTGCCCTCGTTGCCATGGATTCGCACGGCGTGGAGGAATGGTGTGGTCAGGTAGGCCGGAGACTCGGGATCCACGCTGTTGCGCTTCACGCGGCCTGAGGAGTGAACATAGTTGCCGTCGTGGTCATATATTGCCACGTGGGTGACCTTCCCGGTTTTGGCATTGCCGAAGAAAAGAAGGTCGCCTGCCTGACAGTTGCGCCAGTCTTTGGCTTCTATTCGAGTGCCCGTGAGTGCCTGTTGGGAGGCGTCGCGCATCAGAATCAGACCGTTGGAGAGGTACGATACCTTAGCGAGTCCGGAGCAATCGAGTGCCTTTACTGATGTGCCACCCCAAAGGTAAGGGGTTCCTTCCATAGAGTAGGCTACGTCGAGGATCTGATCAGGATTGAAATCCTGGGTTGCCCATTCTGCGAAAGGTTGCACCGCTTCAGCATCGATATATCCTTTGCGTCCGTCGGGGAGTTCGACTCCGATTCGGGCTTCAGCATTCTCGCCGGTGGCTACAAAAATGTTGCCCAGAACAGCGTCCGTAACCACTTCGCGCACACCCGTTGCTGTGGGGCTGACATACACACGTGTCTGGTACGGGGTGGTGACTATGACACGGTCGCTCTTGCGCCATGCTTCCATTTCTTCAGGCGTTTTGGCCACAACGGAGCTGGACGGGACGTAGGCTATGTAGCCGTCCGGGGTCTGCACGCGCCACCATTCAGAAGCCTTTGAGAGTACACGCAAAGGCATGCCCATGATGGCCTGAGTGCCCATTTCTGCAGCATGACGTCCCTGGCTGCGCAGAGAAGCGGCCGACAGTCGCACTTGCGCCCACTGGTCGGTGGGCATCACCTCGAGGCTATCGATAAAGTCGACATCGACAGCGTTGAGTGCATTACGCAACGCATCTGCTGAGGCCTGTTCGGAAACACTACCTTTAATAATAACGTCGCCATCGGGTGTTTCGTATGCAACCACCTCGTAAACTGCCTGACGGGCGTCCGGCGCGGTGGATGATTTCACGTTTTTGACGATCTCGTTAGCGGTGTCGATGGGTTTAACGGCATATGCGCTGAATCCGAGAACGAGGGCCGATATGATGATAATTGACTTTTTCATTACTTTGTAGATTCAACAGGAACAACTTCAATAACGTCCATATTGTAGTTCCAGGCAGGGTAGAAGAGATTACCCTTGGACACTTCCACTTCGCCGAGCTGGAAGTCGACCGTTTCGCTGCGGACGAACTTCTTTTCGGGGTAGAACTGGCCACCGACACCGGTGTTGGCCGCCAGGCGGTGGGCATCTATGCCGTGGGAGTAGAAACCGGTGACTTCGGGGTCTTTCGAGGTGGTGTAGCGACCGAAAGAAACGTCGACGGGTACCCAGCCGATGCCTTCATAGTAAACCTCGGCCCAGTCGTGGAGGTTGACTTCGTGGGGATGAATCATCCAGCCGCTTTCCCAGCGTGCCGGTACACCGAGACTGCGCATGATTGAAATGAACAGGAGGCTCACCTGACCGCAGTCACCGTGGCCTTCGCGCATCACATATTCGGGTATGCAGCTGATGGTACTGTATTCGCGCGCGCCTGCCCAGGGGTAACGGGTGATGATGTAGTCATAGACCATCTCAACCTGTTTTGCAGGATTAGTTTCGTCGCCAACAATGCTTTTTGCAAGCGAGTCCATGCGGATAACGTGGCGACCCTCGGGAGCGGTGTAACGCTTATAAAGTTCGCTCTCCTTGTCGTAGGGTTTCATGTTGGCAATGAGGTCCTTAAGAGCGAAATAACGTCCTTGGGTCTCAAAACTGCCTACGTATTCAAAATGCACGGTGTCGTCGGGAGTGGTTGCGGCAGGAGCGGAGAAATATATGCTGTTGTGCATCGACTTCCCATCGGAGAGCACATATTCCGCCGGGGTGGCGCTTACGATTTCGACGCTGTTCTGACGGCCACCGGCAGGATTCTGCAGGGGTACGGGCATCCAAACTCGAAGTGTGTCGCCGGCAAGTTCTTCGTGGTAAGGCACATCGATTGAGAATTTGAACGTTACTTTGTGGGCCAGACCTTTGGGATTTTTACCATGATAGTAGTTCAACACGGAGTCCACATAAGAGATGCGAGCTTCGGAAGCATGGTCGCCACGGATACGGGCGCCTCCGTTGAATTCGGGGTTCAGGAGTTTGAGGTTGCCGGGAGATTTGCGGTGAACGCGCTGCACACCGTCAATAACTTTTGCCTCAACGTAGTGTTTGGCAATGAAGGTGTCGATGTCGGCATGTGTCACGCCCGGGTAGCGGGCCATGATTATAGAGTCAGCTTCTGCGCGTGTGAGGCGGAAGTCGGAGAGGATTCGGCGGTGGATAGCCTCGGTGGAATCTGCTTCAAGCCAAACCGGAGCTTCGGCGGTGGCCTGGGCGTTGTCGCTCTTGCAACCGGTGAACGAAGCCGCGAAGGCAAGCGCCAGAGGCAAGAGGAATTTGCAGTTATTGGTCATAGTCGTTTTAAGTTGTTTTCGTGGTATTGTTATATTTCCTCAAAGATACTCCAAAATAATGGAATATGCAAACATGAGGCTTAATTTTCAAGTTTTTTCACGCTTATGAGCTCATCCGGGGCGAAATCGCGCTCAGCCTGCAGGCCAATAACGCTGTCCCATAGCATGGGGTTGATTCCGCTGCCCGGGCGCTTGGTGGTTATGTTTTCCTCGCTGAACACTTCGCCGGCCTTTATGGCTCTTGCTGCTACAATACTTTTGCGGGCGATGTCGACATTGGGCGCCTCGTCATCGGCGACATGCTTGTGCCCGTCGCCCATTGCGAGGTCCACCTTCCGGACGCCGTGCACCAGTTCGGCCAGTTCGGCCGGTTCCAGGGATGCCTTGTGGTCGGGGCCGGGGAGGTTGCGGTCGAGCGTGAAATGTTTTTCGATGATCTGTGCTCCGGCAGCAACAGCCGCCAATGATATTTCGATGCCTTCGGTATGGTCGCTGTAGCCTACACCTGCAATACCTGGCAAGCGCAGTTCGTTCATTGCCAATAAGTTGACTGACCGGGGTGGAGCAGGGTACTGAGTTGTGCAGTGCAACAGGTAGATGTTCTCCGAAGGCGTACCGCTTTCAACGAGCACCCGCACGGCATTTTTAACCTCTTCGAGAGTGCTCATGCCGGTGGACATGATGATTTTACCTCCTAAGGCTCCTATCTTTCTGAGATAAGGTAAGTTAGTAATTTCGCCGGAGGGAATTTTCCAGTAATCCATGTCAAGGGATGCCAGGCAGTCGATCGAGGGCAAGTCGAAAGGAGTGCTCATGAATCCAATTCCAACTTCACGGCATATCCGGGCAAGTTCAGCATATGCTGAGAGCGGCAGGTGGATGCGGCGGCACATTTCCAGCTGACTTTCCTCCCCGCCGGTGGTTTCTTTCTGATACTCCGCCTTCGGTGCAAAGGTGGAGATTACAAGTTCGGGTATAGCGGTCTGGAATTTGACATAATCCGCGCCGGCCTCCTTGGCGGCGTAGATCATCTGCTGGGCCATTTCAAAGTTGCCGTTATGATTCACTCCGGCTTCGGCTATAATGATGGTATGTTTACTCATTTGGATTGATGATAACATCAGTTAAATATCTGCAAACGAGGACGTTTGGTTTTGCTGGAAAATGTAACGGATCCAAAGCCAGCGCATCCCGGACAATACAGCGGGGAATATCAGCGCCGGCCTTTACAGAGGCTGTGCAAGCGCCTCCGAGGCGCGGATTGATTTCCATGAGCATGAGCCGACGGGAGTCGAGATCCCGTAGGAATTGAATGGTCACCGGACCGACAAGTCCAAGCGTCCGCAGAATTTGACGGCTGAGAGCAACAACTTCCTCATCCTCAACGGTAACAGTCTTAATGGCCTCCCCACCCATCACCTCAAGTCGTTTGCGCGGGCTTATGATGGGGCGAATGGACTCCGACGGCCATGCATAGCAGTCAACGGAGATCTCTTCGCGCTTATGGAAGCACTCCTGTATGAGAAATTTCTGGTCGGAATTATCGAAATTGGCTGCTTCATCTGCCGAAAGGAATACGATTCCACGCGATGCGGATCCTAAGCGTGGTTTTGCTATCCAGCACTTATCCAGCGGGTCGCCCTTGTAAGTCTGTGGGATAGGCAGGTGGTGTTTTTCAAACAATTCCGCCGCCGAAACTTTGTCGAACAAAGCATTCTGGAGGTCGCCGTCTGCTCCCGGGGTGAACAACCCCGGGCACTTTTGGGCAAGTAAAGTAGCGACTGCCACTGCTGCATCGACGAATGGAAGCACAATATCAACATGGTAATTCTCAACGACTTCGGTCAGATGTCGAAACAAATTTGCATCATTCCAGCGCAATCCTTCAACTACTGTTGCAACGGAGGCGATGGCGCAATCCTTGCTAAGCTCATAGGATACAAATGAGGCCACGAGACCCTCAGCCTCAGCAGCCTCGGCCAGGAGCCGGGCCATAGCCACTCGCTTTGCGCCACCGAGGAAAAGGAAGGTGAGTTTGCCGGGTATTTTCATTTGTTATAGATATCCACTTTGTACTTGGCCAGATTTTCGGGCTGAGTGAACCAAGCGATGGTTTTGCTCAGACCCTCCTCAAGGGTATAATGCGGGCGCCAGTCGGTGAGTGATGTGATGAGGGTATTGTCGCCGCAAAGACGGTTGACCTCGCTTTTTGCCGGACGAATTCGTTCCCGGTCAAGGACTTCCTCCACCTCCTTGCCCATGAGACGGGCTATGGTTGCAAGTGTGTCGCCCATTGAAATCTCGGTACCTGTGGCAATGTTTATTTCCATACCTTCAAGACCTGGAGTTTCGCCGAGGGCTATAAATCCTGCGGCGGTGTCCTCCACGAAGTTGAAATCGCGAGTTGGAGTGAGGTCGCCAAGTTTTATTTTATCCTTTCCGGCGGCAATCTGTGTTATGATGGTCGGGATGATGGCACGCGCACTTTGTCGCGGTCCGTAGGTGTTGAACGGTCGGGCGATGACCACCGGGAGATCGAAGGCGTTATAGAAACTCTTTGCTATGGCGTCCGCACCAATTTTTGTTGCCGAATAGGGGCTTTGTGGCTGCCGCGGATGTTGCTCATTGATAGGAACATACTGCGCAGTGCCATAAACTTCGCTGGTAGACGTGACCACGAGGCGGCGAACGCCGCAATCGCGCGCAGCCTGACACATATTCAGAGTTCCTTTTATATTAGTGTCCACATAAGAGTCCGGCGCAACATAACTATAGGGAATGGCAATAAGCGCAGCCAGATGATACGCCGTGTCCACGTCGCGGCAGATTTCGCGACAAAAATTCGGATCACGGACGTCGCCGGTGACAATTTCTAAATCTTCCCGAGGGGCAATGTCTTCGAGCCAACCCCAGTTATTGAAAGAATTGTATTGAGCTAATGCCCTGACTCTATAGCCTTTGGCAAGAAGTGCTTCGGTGAGGTGAGAGCCGATGAAACCGTCGGCACCCGTAACCAGGACGAGAGATTTGCTATTAGATGTCACCATGTTTTTTTGAATTTGTAAGTGAAAATTACCCCCTCGGGGGAAGTCCATTCCCAGGTCATTTGTTCAGCTCCGAGACTTTCAACGCGAATTGCAATCGGTGCTCCATCGGCAGGAAAACCCATCCATTGAGGGGCTGTGTATTGGTATCCTTCCGGACCACTTAGACCTGCTTCGAACCTGAGAGTGAGACTTTTATCTTCGAGCTTGAAGTTGCCGAAATTTTTTGTGAATATATCGGGGGAAACGAGAATGTGCGTAATCTGGATAATTTCGCCTTGGAAACTGCAGATAGTGCTCTGACCGTCGTCAGGAACTTCGACTCCGTCAGCACTCATTTCAACCAGCGTCCATGCCCCGTGGATAGGACCTATGTGCCCATTGTTCTGAGAACAGGCGCTGAGAATCAGTGCGAGAGCAATACAAGAAAGGATTCGTTTCATTTGCGAGAACGGTTAAACGTGAAACTTCCTCTGTAAGTTACCGACAAGCGTGCACCCACATTGTTGCCAAAAAGTGAACCCTTGTCGAATGCAAACCGCAATCCGACTTCCAGGTTTGTCAAATTCTTGAATGGTAATACTTTAGCTTCAACCATGGCGGATGTATTGTGCAAGCGGTGAGGAGCCGGGACGCGCCCATTTCCGCCTGCTGCCTGATAAGAGACCATTACACGGTAATGCCAACGTGCAGACGGGCTGCCCGTTACGGCGGCATGGAATCCACGGGAGCGGTTGTTCAGATAGTCGAGATTGCCATAAGAATAGTAAAGCGGAGCCTTCAGGAATGGTGTGCCGATACTGATGCCATAGTTTGTATAACCGCCGTAGTCCACATTATTATAATAGTCGTCCCCTCCGACTGCGTGACCCTGCATCGGGCTGTCCGGATGATCGGTAGGAGAGTAGTGGATGGGACCGGACTGATTGGTAAAATCCAGATACTCAACGAGAACCTTATCCACTACACCCGTTCTCGGGAACACAAATTCAAGTCCCCACACACCATCCCAGCCATTCTGGCGTCCGATACCTGAGCCATCTTCCCAAGGCCATTGGGCATATGCAATCAGGCGGGCGCCGGAACGGAAGGCATATTCCGCCTTGAGATCCCAAGAACCAAGATGGCTTCCGGCATAGTAGTTTTCCCCTCCTTCAGTCGGGAAGAACATACGGAAAATGTCGGCAAACCGAAAACCCCGATGGTCATACCGGACCTCAGTACCTTTGTTATAAAATGCCGAAGAGCCGCCGAAAAGTCCGGCTGTCTGCATCCCGACGGTGAAACGGAACGGTTGGTCAGCCTTGGTCCGGAAATAGCATCTTTTGTATGTGTACCAGAGGTTTACGGCCAGTACATTAGAGTAATAGTTGAACTCTGATTCTTTAAATTTGGAGTCCGTCATTCGGCCATACATAATCTCACCATCTATCTGAACCCAGCCCTTGGTGAAAGGTATGTCAACGAAATGTAGGAACCCGGCACCGATGCCCGGTATGTTGGCCGCATTGTTACTGCGAACGAGGTCGCCGGAGGATAGTTCTTCGTCCACGATGGGTGAATGAGTGTCTTTAAGGCCAAGGTTAAGGAACACGGTGCGGTATTTCAACGTAGCGAAAAGTTGGGCGATCTGAGCCCGACCGGTATGGATCGGGCTCAGAGTCCAAGCCTTTGTTTCATTTTCGTAACGGTCAAAGTGGAAATCGGACGTATAGCCGACGATGTATTCTGCTCCGGCACTCCAGCTGAACCGCCTTTGCATGTTGAGTTCCTTGAAAATGCCACCTTCCTGCCAGATTCCGCGGCCTTCGGTGAACTGTCCGCGATTCCACGAACCCAGCATATAAGGAGCTGTAGATTTGGATGATGCCTGAGCATCCACTCCAATGTGATATTCGAACGGTTCGTTGGCCGAAAGAAAGAAGCAACCGGCCCCGAACAGTATCGCTGCGGAGAATAATTTGCGAACGGAGTTGGTTGCGACGGAAGTCATTATACTTTGGCCAGTTTATAGATATATACATCGCCGGTGTCGGTGACATATTCAAGAGTCATCTTCTTCCCGGTGAGGGTCAGGAACTTGAGGACTATGGGTTGGTCGGTATAGGGAAATCCGAGCCAGGTAGGCGGTTGGTGATTATAGCCTTGGTTGATAGGGTTAAACGAGGGGTCGTCCTCATGGTAGACCATGTATGTCAGAATCAGTTCGTCACCCTCGTGTTTGAAGTTGCCGTAATTGCTGTCAGACTCAAAGGGGTCGGCATAGAGAATCTGGGTGAGGAGTATTTTATTCTGAAAGCGGAAAGTGATACCGCGACCATCGAAGGGCACTTCCTGCCCGTTAAGGGTGCGGCTCTCCATCACCCATGTTCCGAACAGATGGCCTATATTTCCATCGTGCTGTGTACAGCTACAAAAGATGGAAAAAACAGCTAATATGATGATTGACAATCGTTTCATTTCTCTTCTTTCTTAATCGTAAAGATGCCGGAATACGTGAAGCGGAGTAGGGCACCTACATTGTTTCCGCGGAGGTCGCCATGGTCGAGCGCCAGCTGCAAAGTCACCGTTGCCTGAGGCAATTTGCGGAGAGGAGCAACGGTTGCCTCAACCATTGCCGATGTGTTATAATAATGGCCCGGTCGCACGATATAGGCATTACCGCCGGAGCGTTGATGGCTGAACATCGCGCGGTATGACCAGCGATTCGAGGGATTTCCTTCCACGGCGATGTGAAAGCCCTTGCATCGTGTGTGAAGGTAGGTCAAAGCCCCCGAGGTGTTATATACGGGTGAAACGTTGAACGGTGAACCGATGCTCATGCCGTAATTCGAGTAAGGCCCGTATTCAAAGTTGGTGTAATATCCGTCGGCACCGCTTGCATGACCATCCAGCATTGGTTTGCTCCAGTCCAAAGGTGCATAATGGAGCGGTCCGGACTGGTTGCTGAAATCAATGTATTCAAACAGAACTTTACTCACAATTCCTTGAGTGGCAAAGTTGTACTGAAGTCCCCAGATACCGTCCCAACCATTCATGCGCCCGAGACCGGACCCATCTTCCCACGGCCATTCAAAATAGGCCGAAAGGGTAGAACCGTTGCGGAAACGATAACGTGCCTTGAAATCCCATGAGCCGCAGTGAGCACCGTTATAGTACTCGTCGCCGTCCTGCATCGGGAACCACATTCGGAGTAGGTCTTTAATCTTGAAGTGGCGGATGGTCTCATTATATTTTTTGCCGCGATAATAATTAAAGGAATCGCCCGCGAAGAATCCACCAGCCTGTAAACCTATGATTATCGAAAACGGCTTTGACGGCTTGGTGCGGAAATAGCACCGCTGGTATGTATAGTAATTATGCAGGGCAATCAATCCTCCATAGTGGTTGAACATGCTTTCACGGAAGCCGTTGTCGAAAGTTTTTCCCATCATGAGTTCGCCTTCTATCTGAACCCATCCTTTTGTGAAAGGGATATTCTGGAAGTCGATGAAACCTGCGCTGACACCCGGAATGGCGCGAGCGTTCATACTGCGGGTGAAATCGCCTGAAGAAAGGCCGGAGTCCACGATACCCGATTCCCGGTTTTTCATCCCTGCATAGATATACACTCCGCGGAACTTGATCTCAGCAAAAAGTTGCTGTAAGCGCGCATTGCTGACGCCCACACGGCTATCGGTCCACGTCCCTGCCGTCGGATCCCATCGGTCATACCCCTTCATGGAGCCGGCGCCGACGATATAATCCACTCCGGCGCTCCAGCTGAAGCGTTTGCTCAAATCCAACGACTTGCTCAAGCCGCCTTCCTGCCAGATACCGTTACCTTGCGAGTACCGGCCCTGATTCCAGGACCCGATCATATATGGTGCGAGTCGTTGAGAGGCCGCCTGACCTGTCAACGATGCATGATATTCTACTTCAACCGGCTCCCAGGCCATGGCTACCATTGGCATCAGGACCGATAGAATTATAGTATAAAACCGTTTCATTCTGCAAAGGTAACAAAAACAATCCATAAAGTAACTATGCCACCTATATAATATATAATTATTCTTGTACCTCGAGACCTCCGGCTGGTTCGGGAGTGCGGTCGGGTTTAAGCCATTTGCCTTTGAACATGCGGATGAGGAAGATTATGCCGCGGAAAGAAAGTTCGATGGCCATGGCAATCCATACACCACGGAGGCCCATAGTCGGTGCCATTATGGCAGCCAACGGAATACGTACCAGCCAAATACTGCCGAAGTTCATGATGGCAGGCAGGGTGGTGTCGCCCACGCCCACGAAGGCCCCGTAGGCTACTATGGAGGCTGCATACATCGGTTCGGCCCAGGCCTCGATACGAAGCACTTGAACACCTTCGGCGACGATCTCTTTTACGGGTGTCATGATGCCCATCATCAAGGGCGCCGCAAGGTACATCACAAGGCCCATGAAGGTCATGATAACCACCCCGAGGACAACCGTGAGATAGCAGAAACGGCGTGCGAGGTCGTAGCGCGAGGCCCCGTAGCACTGCCCGCAGAGCGTTGTGGCGGCATCTCCGATGCCGAAGCCCGGCATGTAGCACAAACTCTCGGCAGTGACGGCGAAGGCGTTTGCGGCAATCGCCACCATGCCGAGCGGTGCGACGATGACTGTTATGGTGATTTGGGCGCCGCAGAATATGGCGTGTTCGAGCGTCATCGGTATGGCAATTTTGGACGCACGTCGCAAAATGGCCCGTGTGGGGCGGTAGCGACCACGGAAATGTGTGGTTTTCAGTTCCGTATCCTTCTCGCGGAAGCATAGCCAGTACATCATTGCTCCTGCACAGCAACATTCGGCTAAAACAGTACCCAACGCTGCCCCGAACACTCCAAGACCTGCGCCGGGCACCCATAAGTGAAGGCCGAGTATGTGGATTTCGCGCGACTGGAAAATCAGGAAAAAGTTGAACACCACGTCCAGCACGCACATTGCCACATTAAGAAGACCCGGAACCTTCATGTTTCCTGCACATCGGAGCATGCCCCCGGCCAGGTAGTTCATGGTCAGAATGGGCAACGCTGCCACAAAGGTCAGGAAATAAATCGAAGCTCCATGGGTTATTTCCGGCGAACCGCCGAGCCAACGGGGTAGGGGAAACGCAATTGCCACGCCAATGAGAGCTATGACGGTACCGATTACCAGGCAGGTGGCGATGCCCTGACGTAGCACATCGCGTGCTCCGGCGAAATCCTTAGCCCCAAGGCGATGCGCTACCTGGACAGAGAAGCCCATCGTTATCATTGAGCAGATGCCCCAGAACATCCAGAGGCTGCTGTTCATCAGTCCTACTGAAGCTGCGCCCACTTCGCCGAGTTGCCCAACCATCGACGCGTCGATATACTGCATCAGAATTGTTGACAGTTGGGCAATGATTGCCGGGGTGGCCAGCTTGGCGGTAAGGCTCAGTTGGTCACGCAAAGTCAGGGGTAAGCCCTCGCGTATTTGGGTAATATCGGCCATTGATGTTGCAAAGTTAAGCAAAATCCAAATTAAATTCGTAACTTCGCGCAAAAATTGAACCAATGGCCGATTTATCCCTCTTACAAAGACTCGACGGCATCGAAGGCCGATTCGAAGAAGTGAGCACCCTTATCACTGACCCTGCGGTGATTGCCGATATGAAACGTTATGTGCGCTTATCCAAAGAGTATAAGGAACTTGAAAAACTCGTTGGAGCGACTCGGCGTTACCGTGGTTTGCTGAATGATATCGAGGAGGGAAAAGAGCTGCTTGCAGGCGAAACCGACCCCGATATGAGGCAGATGGCCAAAGAACAGATGGACCAAGCTGCCGAGGAGTTGCCCAAACTTGAGGAAGACATCAAACTGATGCTCATTCCCGCCGACCCCGAGGACTCCAAGAATGCAATCCTGGAGATTCGCGGCGGTACCGGTGGCGACGAAGCCGCCATCTTCGCAGGCGACCTCTGCAAGATGTATATGAAATACTGCGAGAGTAAGGGTTGGAATGTAGCCGTAACTTCGGCCAGTGAGGGAGCAGCCGGGGGGTATAAGGAAATCATACTCGCCGTGACCGGCGACGGGGTTTATGGTACGCTCAAATATGAGTCGGGAGTGCATCGTGTGCAGCGAGTGCCTGCCACTGAGACGCAGGGGCGCGTTCACACCTCGGCTGCCACAGTTGCCGTGCTACCAGAAGCCGAGGCTTTCGACGTTGAAATAAACGAGGGCGAAATTAAGTGGGACACATTCCGGTCCAGCGGTGCCGGCGGCCAGAATGTCAACAAGGTGGAGTCCGGCGTAAGACTGCGATACATGTGGAAGAATCCCAACACAGGGGTGGCTGAAGAGATACTTATCGAATGTACCGAAACCCGCGACCAACCCAAGAATAAGGAGAGGGCTCTGAGCCGACTGCGAACATTTATCTATGACAAGGAGCATCAGAAATACATCGACGACATCGCATCGCGCCGCCGAACCATGGTGAGCACCGGCGACCGCAGCGCCAAGATCCGCACCTATAACTACCCTCAGGGACGAATCACCGACCATCGAATCAATTATACCATATATAATCTTCAGGCTTTTGTCGACGGCGACATTCAGGATGTTGTTGACCATCTGATCATTGCCGAAAACGCCGAGAAACTGAAAGCCGCAGAACTTTAATATACCAACGATATGAAACGTACAGAACTTGTAAATAATATCTTTGAGAAGAGGTCGTTTCTCTGCGTGGGACTCGACACCGACATTAAAAAGATTCCCGCTCATCTGCTTGAAGGCGCAGAGCATCCGGTACTTGCCTTCAACAAGGCTATCATTGATGCCACCGCACCTTTCTGCGTGGCATATAAACCAAACCTCGCCTTCTACGAGTATCTTCCCGAAGGACATCAGATTCTTGCCGAGACCGTAAAGTACATTCGCGAAAAATATCCAGACCAGTTCATCATCGCCGATGCCAAACGCGGCGACATAGGCAACACCGCAAAGCTCTACGCTCGCGCCGTGTTCGAGACGCTCGATTTCGACGCCTGTACCCTGGCGCCGTACATGGGCGAGGATTCCGTGCGGCCCTTCCTCGACTATGAAGGCAAATGGTCCATCATCCTGGCGCTGACTTCCAATCCCAGCTCAAAGGACTTCGAGATGGTGCGCGACAGCAAGGGGACCCCGCTCTATGAGCGCGTTGTTCGTCGGAGTGCCCACTGGGGTAATCCCACCAACACTATGTATGTAGTAGGCGCCACACAAAGCGAGCATTTCGATGCAATCCGCGCTGTGGCTCCCCGCCACTTCCTGCTCGTACCCGGAGTCGGCGCGCAGGGAGGAAGTCTGGAAGAGGTTGCTGCCCACGGCCTTATTGATGAATGTGGTTTGCTCGTGAACAGCTCACGTGCAATCATTTATGCATCCGACGGTGAGGATTTTGCAGAAGCCGCAGGGAAGGCCGCCAAGGAAGTGCGCGACCAAATGGCAGAATTACTCGTTAAATATCTCTCAAAATAGGCTCAACGTTTGGATGCATCCGAGGAATTTTGTATTTTTGCAAAGTAAAATCAAATCTCCCGGAAATGAATCCAAACAGCTTAGTCTCTATAGATGACATCAGCAAGCAGGAAATGTTGGACTTGCTCCAACGTGCTCGGTATTTTGAAGAAAATCCCAACAGCATGCTTCTGAACGGACGGGTCGTGGCGACGCTCTTTTTTGAGCCCTCTACACGAACCCGTCTTAGTTTTGAAACGGCAGTGAACCGCCTCGGAGGACGTGTAATCGGTTTCTCGGATGCGTCCACTTCCTCAACGTCGAAGGGAGAGACGCTCAAGGACACAATCAAGATGGTTTCCAACTATGCCGACCTGATCGTGATGCGTCATCACCTCGAAGGAGCAGCGCGATATGCCACCGAGGTAACCGAAACGCCTATAGTCAACGCCGGCGATGGTGCCAACCAGCATCCTTCGCAGACAATGCTCGACCTCTATTCGATTCTGAAAACTCAGGGCACGCTGGAGAACCTGACTATAACGTTGGTGGGGGATCTCAAGTACGGGCGTACGGTACACTCGCTCCTGCAGGCCATGCGTCATTTCAACCCCACATTCAACTTCGTGGCACCCGAAGAATTGCGCATGCCGGCCGAGTACCGGGAGCTCTGCGACCGCTACGGCATCAAATATACCGAACATCGCGACTTCTCCCCGGAGGTCATCAACGAGTCCGACATTATATATATGACCCGTGTGCAACAGGAGCGCTTTTCCGACCCCATGGAGTATGAGAAGGTGAAGAACTGCTATGTGCTGCGAAACGCCATGCTGGCCGACTCCAAGCCCAACCTGAAAATTCTTCACCCGCTGCCACGCGTGAACGAAATCAGTCAGGACGTCGACGACAACCCCAAAGCCTATTACTTCGAACAGGCCGGTAACGGACTCTTTGCCCGTCAGGCCATCATCACCCGAGCACTCGGCATAGATCCTTTAAAGCAATGAAGACTGAAAAGAAAGAACTCGCCGTGGCGGCTCTCCGCAACGGAACCGTCATTGACCATATCCCTGCAGGCGGTGTGTTCAGGGCCATACGCATTCTTGGTATAGAAAATCTGGATTCGAGTGTGACAATCGGTAATAACCTCCACAGCAATCGTCTGGGCCGCAAAGGTATCATCAAGGTTGCCGACACCGAGTTCAGTCCCGAGACCCTCAACCGCATCGCAATCATAGCCCCGACTGCTGTGGTGAACACTATCCGCGACTACGAAGTGGTGGCAAAACAGCCCGTTGAGTTGCCGGAGACCCTGGTGGGAATCGTGAAGTGCAACAACCCCAAGTGTATCACCAACAACGAACCCATGACCACCCGCTTCCATGTAGTTGACCGCGAAAATGTCACTCTTCGTTGTCACTACTGCAACCATACCGTCAAATCCGACCGTGTAGAGATTCTGTAATGAAGGAGAACTGGAAGCCGGGAACATTGATTTATCCGCTGCCGGCCATACTGGTCAGCTGCGGCGACGAGGAGGTGAATAACCTTTTCACGGTGGCCTGGACGGGAACGATATGTACCAATCCGGCCATGCTGTATATTTCGGTTCGTCCCGAGCGTTACTCCTACGACCTGATTAAGGCCCGTATGGAGTTTACAGTTAACCTCACCACTACTGAAATGGCACGCGCTACCGACTTCTGCGGTGTGCGCTCCGGACGCGACATGGATAAGTGGGCCGCCACGGGTCTACACCGTTTCCCGGGCAGGGCAGTGCGCTGTCCGGCCGTTGAGGAATCACCAATCTCTATCGAGTGTCGGGTCAAGAGCATCATGCACCTGGGCAGTCACGATATGTTCATCGCCGAGGTTGTCAACGTGTTGGCCGACAGTCGGTTCATGGATAAAGTCACAGGCCGTTTCGACCTCGAGGCCGCAGGACTGATGAGTTACTCCCACGGAGGATATTTCGCCCAAGGTGAAAAACTCGGCACCTTTGGTTTTTCAGTAAAGAAAAAATAACAACAATCATATATGAAAAAAGACACTGTCATTTTCGATTTAATCGATGCCGAATACCGTCGTCAACGCGAAGGTATCGAACTGATAGCATCAGAAAATTACGTATCCGAGGAGGTTATGCGAGCCATGGGTTCGGGCCTCACCAACAAATATGCCGAGGGTTATCCCGGGAAACGCTACTACGGTGGCTGCCAGGTCGTTGACCAGGTGGAAAGCCTCGCCATCGAGCGCGTAAAGGAACTTTTTGGTGCAGAGTACGCCAACGTCCAACCCCACTCCGGGGCCCAGGCCAACATGGCTGTATTTATGGCATGCCTCAAGCCCGGCGATAAGTTCATCGGCCTTAACCTAAGCCACGGGGGGCACCTCAGCCATGGCAGTCCCGTAAACTTCTCCGGTCTGGTATTCCATGCCCTGGATTATAATGTGGACCCCGTAACCGGCCGCATCGACTACGAGATGCTCGAAGAGAAATGCCGTACCGAACGCCCCAAACTCATCATCGGAGGCGCCAGTGCCTACTCACGCGAATGGGACTATGCACGCATGCGCAAAATCGCCGACGAGATTGGTGCAATTCTAATGATTGACATGGCTCATCCGGCCGGTATGATTGCTGCGGGACTTCTGGAGAACCCGCTCCCTTATGCCCATATCGTGACATCTACTACACATAAGACCCTGCGTGGGCCCCGTGGAGGTATCATCCTGATGGGCAAGGACTTCGTGAATCCTTTCGGAAAAACCAACCCCAAGGGAGAGCCCCGCATGATGTCCGAGCTGCTTAATTCGGCTGTGTTCCCCGGAGTCCAGGGTGGGCCGCTCGAGCACGTAATCGCCGCTAAGGCTGTAGCCTTCCATGAAGCACTCCAACCCGAATTTGTGGAATACCAGAAGCAGGTTAAGGCAAATGCAGCTGCAATGGCTAAAGCCCTGATGGACATGGGTTATACAATTGTTTCCGGGGGTACGGACAACCACTGCATTCTTGTGGACCTCCGCGGAAAATTCCCCGAACTTACCGGCAAGGTAGCAGAAAAGGTGCTGGTAGAAGCTGACATTACCGCAAATAAGAACATGGTGCCCTTCGACAGCCGCTCTCCCTTCCAGACCTCGGGAATCCGTCTGGGCACTCCTGCCATCACCACCCGCGGTCTGACACCCGATATGATGGGCGACATCGCCGAAATGATTGACACCGTGCTAAGCGCTCCTGAAGACCTCGGCGGTATCGAAGCCGTGCGTAAGGCAGTTAACCGCATGATGGAAGACCGTCCCATCTTTGCATGGTAAACCAAAAACGAAAAATATTCTTTGTCATCGTGGCTGCCGGTTCCGGCAGCCGCTTTGGCAGTGATATACCCAAACAATTCCTCCCGTTGGACGGCAAACCCGTGGTTGTGCATTCCATCGAGACTGTCGCACACGCGTTGCCCGATGCCCGTATCGTTCTCGTTTTGTCGGACTACGGACGCGAACTTTGGGGTGACATCGTGAGGCGCTACAATTATGAGTCGCCGGCAGTGGTAACCGGCGGCGCTGCGCGTACCGACAGCGTGCGCAATGCCCTCAGAGCCTGCCTGGCATTGGGGTGTACCGATGAAGATATAATCATGGTGCACGACGGTGCCCGACCGCTCGTGACGGAAGACTTACTCCTTCGGATGCTCGCAGCGATGGAGCAAAGTCCGGCCGCAATTCCGGCATGTCCCCTGACCGACTCAATCGTAGAGGAGGGGAGTGAGGGACATTGGCGCGGTGCCGACCGCAGTCGATTTAAGACGGTCCAGACGCCCCAGGCGTTCCATGCCGGTACGCTCATCGGAGCCTACAATGCTTCTGAAAGTGATGCTCGAAGCTACACCGATGATGCATCTGTGGTTGAGGGAGTTACGGGTATTTTCCCGACCATTGTTCCTGGGGAACCGACCAATATAAAAATCACCAATCCCGACGATTTACTAATCGCCGGAATACTCTTGTCGCGTCGAAAATAGGATGCTTTCAACCCGCAGAACGGAAGTGAAATTCATGAAGGGAGTGGGACCGACAAGGGCCGACCTCCTGAAGTCTGAACTCAACATTTCGACCGTTTACGACCTCCTCCACCATTTCCCCACAGCGTATCTCGACCGTTCGCGCACATACTCAATCCGCAGTTTGCTGGGTGTGACCGACGAAATGCCGATGCTTCAGCTGCGCGGCAGATTCGTCACTTTCAACACACTTGGCGAAGGCGCACGCATGCGTCTGATCGGCTTATTCTCCGACGGAACTGCCACCATTGAATGTGTTTGGTTTCGTGGTATCAGTCAGATAAAGAAGAAGTTAAACACAGCCACAGAATATGTCCTCTTCGGGAAGCCCACAACGTTCAACGGCTCTTTGCAGATGGCACATCCGGAGATAGACTCCCCTGAGACCATCGCCCATATGCCCGGCATCCGGGGTGTGTACCCTCTGACGGAAAAGCTGCGCCAACGATATATAAACAGCAGTACTCTCCACACCATAATCGCCGAATATTTAGCGACCCGAAAACATCCCTTTGCGGAAACACTACCGGCGAGTGTGGTCGAGAGTTGTAACCTCATGTCTATCGACGAGGCTATCCGTACCATTCACATACCGGTTGATGCGAAATCGCTTGAACGCGCCCGTTTTCGCCTGAAATTCGAGGAACTCTTTTATATTCAGACAGATATAATTCGCCGGTCGCGCATCCGGAAACAGCAGATTGAAGGTTATTTCATGCCGCATGTAGGACGATGGTTCAACGATTTCTATTATCACTGTCTACCATTCGAACTCACCGGAGCACAGAAACGCGTAATCAAGGAAATTCGTACCGACATCATGGGGCGCAAGCAGATGAACCGTCTCGTACAGGGTGACGTCGGGTCCGGAAAGACACTTGTTGCATTAATGTCAATGCTTTTGGCCGTTGACAACGGTTACCAGGCGTGCCTGATGGCTCCTACAGAAATCCTTGCTACACAGCATTTTGAAACCATCTCAGCCCTGACGGCTAAGATTGGTCTGAATGTCAAGTTGCTCACAGGGTCAACCAAAACTAAGGAGCGCCGCATCATCGATGAGCAACTGCGCGACGGAACCCTTCACCTATTGGTTGGTACCCATGCCGTTATCGAGGACAAGGTGCAATTTCAACGCCTCGGATTTGTGGTCATCGATGAGCAACACCGTTTCGGGGTAGCCCAACGTGCACGCTTATGGAATAAAAGCGAAGTTCCTCCGCATGTTCTGGTAATGACTGCCACGCCCATACCCCGGACTCTGGCCATGACAGTCTATGGCGACCTCGATGTGTCCGTTATCGACGAACTCCCTCCCGGCCGCAAACCTGTCGAAACCGTATTGCGCTACGAGGAACATCGCGGTAAAGTGTACCGCGCCATGCGGACACAACTCGATCTCGGCCATCAGGTCTATATCGTTTATCCGTTGATTGAGGAAAATGAAAAACTTGATCTGAAGAGTCTCGAAGAGGGTTTCGAGCACATCTCCGCAGAATTCGGCGATTATGGGGTCGCATTGGTGCACGGGCGAATGAAACCGGCCGAAAAGGATGCAGCCATGCAACTGTTCGTCTCAGGCAAAGCAAGAATTCTGGTAGCTACGACGGTAATAGAAGTGGGAGTGAACGTGCCCAACGCCACCACCATGATAATCGAAAATGCCGAACGATTCGGTTTGTCGCAGCTCCACCAGTTGCGCGGACGCGTTGGTCGCGGTGCCGACCATAGCTACTGCGTTCTCATGTCCAAATATAAAATTGCCTCCGAAACTCGCAAACGTCTGGAAATCATGACCTCTACTACCGACGGCTTTGTTATAGCCGAAGCAGATATGCAGATGCGTGGCCCGGGCGACATCGAAGGAACCATGCAGAGCGGTCTGCCCTTCGAACTGAAAATCGCCAACCTCGCCAAGGATGGTCAGATTATCGGTCTTGCCCGAAAAGCTGCTGAGAAACTCCTTGACGATGATCCCAAGCTCGAAAATTTGGAGAACCGTCAATTTGCTAACGCCCTGGCGATGGCGATTTCGCGAACTACTGACTGGAGCCGCATAAGTTGACAGCCTGAAAATTTGTATTTCTCCAATCATATTATTATTTTTGCATATTCAAATAAACATAAGCTTATATGAAGAAACATAACTTCTTTGCGGGTCCTTCGATCCTAAGCGAATATACCATCAAGAACACTGCCGAGGCCATTCTCAACTTTGCAGACATGGACCTTTCGATTCTTGAAGTTTCCCACCGTAGCAAACAATTCCAGGCAGTAATGGACGAAGCCACCGCTTCCGTCAAAGAACTGCTCAACATCCCCGAGGGCTTCCATGTGCTTTGGCTGGGCGGAGGTGCATCCATGCAGTTCTGCATGATTCCCTTCAACCTTCTCAACACCAAGGCCGCCTTCCTGGACACCGGCACCTGGGCCCACAATGCCATAAAAGAAGCCAAAATCTTTGGCGAAGTGGATGTCGTTGCCTCCTCCGAGGCCGACGGCTATACATACATCCCCAAGGACTTTACCGTACCGGCCGACATGGACTATTTCCACTATACGTCCAACAATACCATCTACGGTACTGAAATCCGCAAAGATCCCGTAGTTCCCTGCCGCGTGGTAGCCGATATGAGTTCGGATATCTTCTCACGCCCCATCGACTTCACCAACTACGACGCCATATATGCCGGCGCACAGAAAAACCTCGCGCCCGCCGGTGTGACCATCGTGATTGTACGCGAAGATGCACTGGGCAAGGTCAATCGCCCCATTCCTACCATGCTGGACTACCGCACCCATATCAAGAAGGGTTCGATGTTCAACACCCCTCCTGTACTCCCTATCTATGCCGCCCTTATGACACTGCGTTACTATAAGGAAATCGGTGGTATACCTGAACTCGAACGTCGCGACCTCCTCAAGGCCCGTGTTCTTTACGACGCCATCGATTCGAGCA
Organism: uncultured Bacteroides sp.; assembly: GCA_964397235.1. GTDB lineage: Bacteria > Bacteroidota > Bacteroidia > Bacteroidales > Muribaculaceae > CAG-873. The sequence goes on from CAYNHP010000002.1 coordinate 57,311, forward strand.
AGATGTTTGTCGGTACCGTCACCGACAAGGCCGACCGTTCCATCATGAACGTGACCTTTGTTATGACCCCCGAGTACAAGGGCCTGGAAGAAGACTTTGTGAAATTCTGCGCCGAGCGCGGAATCGTAGGTATCAAGGGCCACCGTTCCGTAGGCGGTTTCCGTGCTTCGCTCTACAACGCACTGCCCATCGAAAGCGTCGAGGTTCTTGTGGACGCTATGATGCAATTTGAGAAAGAACATTGATATGAAAGTACTCGTAGCAACCGAGAAACCATTTTCAGCCCAGGCTGTCAATGGTATTCGCGAAATCATAGAAAACGCCGGCTTTGAGTTCGCAGCTCTGGAAAAATATCAGTCGGCCGACGAACTTCTCAAGGCTGTTGCCGACGCCGATGCTCTTATCGTGAGAAGCGACAAGGTCGATGCCGCAGTATTCGATGCCGCAAAGCAGCTTAAAATCGTGGTCCGTGCAGGCGCCGGTTATGACAATATCGACCTCAAAGCAGCAACCGCCCATGACGTTGTAGTTGAGAACACCCCCGGCCAAAACGCCAACGCCGTTGCCGAACTCGTTATCGGCATGGCCATTATGGCGGCCCGTAACAAATACAGCGGTGCCACCGGTTTCGAAATCTCCGGCAAACGTCTTGGCTTGCAGGCATTCGGGCAGGTAAGCCGTCATGTGGCCAAAATTGCAAAAGGTTTCGGAATGGAAGTAAACGCAATTGACCCCTACTGTCCCTCCACTGTAATTGAAGAGCAGGGTGTGTCGGTTGCCCCCGACCTCAAGGCGTTATATTCGGGAAACGATATTGTTTCGATTCATATTCCTGCCACTCCCGAAACAATCGGTTCAATTGGCAAAGAGCTCATTTCATTGATGCCAAAGGGTGGAGTCCTTATCAATACAGCCCGCAAGGAGGTTGTCAACGAAGCAGAACTGGCTCAGGTACTGGAACAACGACCCGACCTGAAATATTTTGCCGACGTGAAACCCTCAAATGCCGACGAGCTTGAGGCTAAATTTGCCGACCGAGTATTCTTCACCCCCAAGAAGAGCGGTGCGCAGACCAAGGAAGCCAATCTCAACGCCGGGCTTGCTGCCGCACGTCAGATTGTTGCTTTCTTTAAAGAAGGCTCAACCCGCTTCCAGGTAAATAAGTAAAAGATCAATAATAAATCATTGAGCCTCGGCTACTTTCCGGTGGCCGAGGCTCAATTTATGTTAAAACTTGATTGTCAAAAGATTGACTGTTATTTAGTTTCGACAATCTTTGAATTTTGTGTTTAGGAGCGGTTGCTGATGTAGCGTGCGTAATATGAAATGAGGATTGCAGTAGTGGGCAAGGCAATGATCATGCCCAGGATACCCAGCAGACTGCCCCATACTGACAGTGCAAGTAGAATCACGGCAGGATTGAGACCCATCTCCTTGCCCATGATGTGAGGGGTGAGAATGTAATCGCAGATGGTCTGACTTACGGCATAGACAATCAGACATTTACCAAAATCGGGCAAGAATTCGCGGTGGCCTCCCAAGGCATTGATAAAGCAGATGGCAGCAACAGGTATAAGCGTTACATACTGAAAATAGGGTATCATGTAAAGGACTCCTACAATTATACCCATAACGATGGCAAGCGGAAGCCCTACAATGCTGAAACCGATGCAGTAGAACACCGCCGCACATAATGCAAGCAAGCCCTGCCCACGGAAATAGTGGTTCATATAGTCCTGAACGTCGGTAACAATGGCCATGGCTTGCGGACGATACTTAATGGGGAAGATCATTTTGAAACCGCGGACAATTTGCTGATAATCAATCAGAATGAATATGATGTAAATAAACATCAAAAGCCATTCGACGATGTGCATCAGCGTGTCGATGGATGTCATCAGTACACTGCTCCCGCCGGAGAGCATCTTTTCGATGTGTGATGCATCGAGATATTGGGTGAGCTGCTCAACATCGAAATTGTGTATATATTCCGAAACAGCCGGAGGCAGAAACGGTATTCGCGTTTCGTGCTGGGTATAGGTTTTAATCATAGCCCCCAAAGCCTGGAGTTCCTTTCCGATTGTCGGGCCAAAGATGTAGAACAAAGCCACGATAACGGCCGTGACTTCCAAAAGGGTTATAAAAACCGCTATGACATGCCTCTTGATTCTCAGCCACTTACCATTGAGCTTCACCAGCGGATTCAGCAGGTAGGCGATAAGGCATGCCGCGAAAAACGGTAGTAACACATCGGATAAGCGGCCCAGGAGCCACACGAGTCCCGCTGCCAGCAGTATGCCGATGATAAGGTACATGATCCGATCGGTGGTCCAGTACTTTGTCTTCTCCATGAGATATGATTTGGGGTAGAGCCCTTGGCAGGGCCCTACCGGATTATTATCGAGCTGCGATTACTTCAACTTCCACGAGCACACCCTTGGGCAACTCGCGCACGGCTACAGCCGAACGGGCGGGGTAGGGGGCTGCAAAGAACGAAGCGTACACGCCGTTCATAGCGGCGAAATGGGCCATATCGGCCAGGAAGACGGTGGTTTTAACCACATTGCTGTAGTCAAGTCCGGCAGCTGCGAGTATCGCACCGACATTTTTCAATGCTTGGGCAGTCTGCTCCTCGATGCCCACAGGGATTTCACCTGTTTCGGGATTGATGGGAATTTGACCGGAGGCATATACAAATGCGCCGGTGTCGATAGCCTGGCTGTAGGGGCCGATGGCGCCGGGAGCGGCGGTGGTGGCAATGACTTGTTTCATGATAATATTGATTTAGCGTTTAACGTTGTCGAGATTCTGAATCTTTATATCTTTAATAAGAATTCCTTTGGAGGCATTTCGAAAATCCTCCTCCAGGGTTGCAAATACCGGCTCTACGCCCGGAAAACGATTGTTGAACTCAGGAATAAAATCGTCCAGGCCTTCGGTGTAAAGTATATTGGTCAGATAGTCAATGGTCAGTTCGGAGGGTTCTACGGCCAACTGAAAACCGAACTGGTCGCGGTCGTCTTCAACGACTACACGGTTCACTATTCCTACCTTGCAGAGGCGGTCGGTTATGGAAGTTACCAACCGTGCCGGCAAATCGTAGAAGTCCATAAAGTCGTGAGCCGTCGCCACGCGCTCGTTGTTGATGAATCGAGTGGTGATAATGGATATGATGGCCAGAGTCACCTTGGCATGGTACTGCGACGAAATGAGGCTCACTTCGCGTTCGAGGTTGAAGGCAAATACATTCTGGGAGCTATAGCAAATCACAGCTCCTGCCAACGTTATTACCCACACAAGCTGCAGCCAGATGAGGAGTAAGGGCAGGAAGGCAAAGGACCCGTAGATGGCGTTGTACTTTGTTACGTACAGAGTACCGGTGACGAAGAGCCACTGCAGAATCATAAAACCGGTGCCGGCAAAGACGCCGGAAATGAATGCGTTCTTGAACTTGACTTTCGTGTTAGGTATCAGCATGTAAGCTGCTGCGAAGAACAACCACATCATAAACCACGAGGCGCACTCAAGCATCACTGAAATCACCGGTGTCATGAACGAAAAGTGGAAAATGGCGTTGAGTGTAGAGCTCAGCAGCAGGTTGATACCGCTGGCACAGATCATCAGCACGGGCAATATGAGCATGGTGGCGGTATAGTCACTGAGCTTTCTCCATATTGTGCGACCTTGCTTCTGGCCCCATATATAATTAAAGGTGTCCTCAACATTTCCCAACAATGAGATCAGCGTATACAGCAGAAACACAATACCGACTCCCACGAATATCCCCTCGGAAGCCTGTTCGAGATATCTCTCCACAAAGCCCGTGGCATAGGTGATTGCTACCTTCTGGGCCGGAAACAGCTGGAAGAGCTCTTCCTGAATGACGTTCTGAATACCGAACCCGCGCCCGATAGCCACCAGCAGAGCAAGGGCCGGAACTACGGCAAGCATGGTGCGGTAGGTCATCGCGCAGGCCTGCGTCTGGATGTCGCGGTTCAGAAACGAATTCACCGACAGATTGAGCGTTCTAAGCACGCTCAACCACCAAGTGCGACGTGGATCACTCCATATGCCGCTGCTCAGGTAGCCGAAGAGGTTCTGGATTTTCTCAGAGAGGGTTATTTTTTTAGGTTCGGATTCGTTGTCGGTCATGTCTGGGATTTATGGATAACAAAGTTACAACAAAATTCTTTCTTTTCGGTTGCCCGGCGTCAAAAAAGTTGCGCGCATATGCTCATAAATCGAAGTATTTTTCTTATTTTTGTATTATGGGACGAATAGACCAGGAAACAGTACAGCGAATATTGGACACGGCCGATATTGTGGACGTGGTGAGCGACTTTGTGAAGTTGCGCCGCAGCGGCGCCAACTACAAGGGTTTATGCCCTTTCCACAGCGAGCGCACGCCTTCCTTTTCGGTGAATAAGGCCCGAAACATATGTAAGTGTTTCAGTTGTGGCAAGGGTGGTTCACCCGTCAATTTCATCATGGAAATTGAGCAGCTCTCCTACAGCGAGGCACTGCGTTACCTGGCCAAGAAATATAATATCGAAATTGTTGAGAAGGATCTGAGTCCCGAGGAACGTCAGGCTGCAACCGACCGTGAAGCCATGCTGGCGGTGAACGACTTTGCGGTGCAGCAATTCGAGCAGAATCTCCGCACTGACGAAGGGCAGAGCACGGCCCTGGCCTACCTGCGTCATAGAGGTCTATCCGACGCGATGATTCAACGGTTCCACCTCGGCTACTCCATGGAGCAGAATAATACTTTGGTCAAAGAAGCAACCACTGCCGGGTACCAAAGCCGTTACCTTGTAGCCACAGGCCTCGCCGTAGATTCCAAAGGATCCCTATATGACCGCTTTAAGGGTCGCGTCATGTTTCCTGTGTTCAGTATATCGGGACGTGTCATCGCTTTCGGTGGTCGTACTATGCGGTCGGACAAGGAAATCGCCAAATATGTTAATTCGCCCGAGTCGCTCATATACAAGAAGAGTAACGAACTCTATGGCCTGTTCCAAGCCAAAAGCGCCATTAGCAAGAAAGACAAGTGCATAATGGTTGAAGGGTACATGGACGTCATATCCATGCACCAGTCGGGCATCGAAAATGTGGTGGCTTCGTCCGGAACCTCACTCACTGAGGGCCAGATTAGAGCCGTGCACCGGTTTACGGAGAATGTGACGCTCATTTATGATGCAGACCCTGCCGGAATCAAGGCTTCGCTGCGCGGAATCAAGATGCTCCTGGCGGAGAAGATGAACGTCCGATGTCTCCTCCTGCCGCCCGGCGACGACCCCGACTCTTTCGCCCAAAGCCACAGTTCAGATGAGGTGGAGGCTTACATGCGGGATAATGAGAAAGATATAGTAACCTTCATGGCCGGTATTCTGCTAAAAGACATAGCGTCCAACGACCCGATTGGACGTTCAAAAGCTGTCGAGGAGATTATTCGGACTGTCGCTTATGTGGATGAGCCGGTGAAGAGTCAGGCATACATTACTTTGTGTTCCCGATTGCTTGACATGCCTGAAGAGGTGATAGCACGGCAGCTCAAAATCGAGGTCGGAAAGCGCATCGAGGAGATGGAGAAGGAGCGCCTTCGTCGCGAAGGACATCGCGCCATCGATGCCGAAGAGAAACAGCAGGATCCTGCCAATGCTGACGTTGTTTCGCACGAGCCGGAAGTCAAGACCGAGGCTCTGTCGACGTTATTGATTACCGACAACAATAAGATTCGTCCCTATGAGGAGATGATCATTCGCTACCTGGTGCGTTACGGCATGGTTCCGGCCTTCGTGATGATGGAGAGAGGCCGCGACCCGTGGCAGGGTACAGTCTATGATTATGTCAATGCCGAACTCAGCTACGAACAGTACCAATTCACCGTACCGGAGTTTGACCAGATTTTCCGCGCGGTGGGAAAGATACGCAGCGAAATCTGGGAGCCGGAGCATCAAAGACAGCTGGAAAAGATAGAACTTGAAGCGAGCGAGAAGATGCGCAAGCGTATGGATCAAATTCGCGAAGAAGCCACCAGCATTCCCGATGCAGAAAACCGTCAACGTAAAGCGGAGGAGGAAATCGAGAAATGGAAAACCGCAACGCTCAATACCTTTGACGCTCTGTTTGTGCAGTCGTACCTGCTCAACTCGCCCGTTGATGCTGTCAGGAGGGTGGCAAATGAGTTGCTGATGGAAAAATACACGCTGTCACGAATCTATGCCCGCACCAACCAGGATGAAAATGAGCAGGACCAGCTGATTCAATTGGTTCCGCGTGCAATAATGGAACTCCGTAACGCAGTGCTTACCAATGAGATTAAGACTCTTACTCAGGAGCTTATGACTGTCGCTACTACTGATTTGGAAAAGGTGGGACAACTGATTGATGACATACAGGTGCGCAAGGAGGCACAGAAAATACTGGTAAAGCAATTGGGAGAGAGAATTATCCTTCCCCGCTAACTCAGTTGTGAGAGCTTCTCTACGGATATTTCAATAAATGAACCAAAAACAGCGTCGGCCTTGCTTTCCAGGGCTTGGCGAGGATTGGTGGTTGCCAAAGCGACCACTTTTGCGCCGGCGCGACGGCCGGATTCGAGACCGGCGAATGAGTCTTCGAACACTACGCAGTCGGAAGAATCCACACCCAGCTTTTCTGCGCCGGTGAGGTAGGGGTCGGGGTCCGGTTTGGAATGTTTTACATCGGCGTCGGTGACGATGGCATCGAACATGGCGGTAAATTCAGGTTTTTCCTCCATGATACGGTGCATCTTCTTGGCTCCGCTGCTGGTTACTATCGCGGCCGGTATGCCATTGTCTTTTAGTTCCTTAAGAAATTTCATGACGCCGTCAAAAAGAGGGTAGCTCATGGCATCTTCGGCTTCGCGCAGCATAGCTACTACTTTTTCGCGGCGTGCAGGATCGGGATAGTAGGTCGAGAGGATGTCCGGCAGGGTAGTGCCCTTGATAATTTGTGCGAAATTGGCGATGCCGGTAGGGAGTTTGGCTTCTATATCTTCCCAGATATGAGTGTAGGTTGTTTCGGTATCAATCAGGACCCCATCGAGGTCGAACAGTACTGCTTTCGGTTGTTTCATAATCATTCTTTTAGAGTAACGCCGTCGATGTCGGTGAGGCGTTGGCGGAGGTTTTCGGCGTGGTCGCTGCGCACGGAGAGTTCCATTTCGCAGGCGTTGTCGAAGGTCTGGGACACAATATCAACCTCGCCCGATTTGACGAGTTTCATCACATCGTTCATGGCCAGGTAGGGGAAGGTAAATGCTATGGTACTCATGTCGTGACGTTCCACGATGGTGGCAGCTTCGAGGGCCTGACGTGCAGCTTCGCGATATGCGGCGATTAGCCCGGATGTGCCCAGTTTGATTCCTCCGAAATATCGGACCACGATAATGACAACGTTCGTAACGCCGTAAGAGTTTATTTGTCCGAGAATTGGTTTCCCGGCTGTGCCGGAGGGTTCGCCGTTGTCTGACGACAGGAATTCTACCCGGGCAGAACCTATCATGTACGCCCAGCAGACATGCCGGGCGTCATGGTAGCGTTTTTGAAAATCGGCAATCCACCTCTTGGCCTCGGCTGCATCTGCCACAGGAATTGCGAAGGATAAGAATTTACTCATCTTTTCCTTGTACAAGCCTTCGGCAGGTGCAGCCGGGGTCAAATAGGTGTCGGACATATCAATAGGAATGGGAGTCAGAATCTACTTCGCTCTTGGTGAGCTTGCCGGAGTTCATCTTTGCCCATACGTACCAGATGTATGCCAAAACTATGGGAATAACGATGGATACGTAGGCCATTACCTTGAGGGTAAACTCGGATGAAGAACTATTCTTGAGAGTCAATGAGGAGGCGGGGTCGAGAGTTGAGGGCAGGTAGGCGGTGGCATTGTAACCCGCGATACCGAACAGGCAGATAACCACAACAACCACTCCGATGCCAGCAAACCAAATACCCTTGGTCCAGTAACCTCCGAAGGCAGTACGGAAAATGCCGTATAGCACGGCAAGAACGCCGAGCACGAACAGCACTGCGAACCACCACATTCCGATGAGGTTATAGAAATAGAGATAGGGCACTTCAACAATGACTCCGTCACTTTCGCGGAAGCCGGGGTAGAACATGAGGGTGATAACATACACCACGAACAGTCCGGCGAAGATAACACCGTTGAAGAGCGTCTTCTTTTTCATCTTGGCGGCCAGGTCGGAGTCGGCGATGTTATTGATGAAATACAGGCAAGCCAGAGTTCGGGCAAGGAAGAATACCGCGAAGCCGAGCAGGAGGTTCATCAGGTTGGTGATTGCCTCCAGACCATGGGTGGGTACCCATGTGGAGATCACGGGATTGGAGGGATTGAGGATGTTCACCTTCGTTACCATAAACTCTCCGCCGGTGAAGAACATGCTCACGGCCACTCCAAGCAGTACGCAACCCACAAGACCGTTGAACATCAGAAATGCATCATAAGTGCCGGTACCGTAAAGGTTTCCGCGCTTACGACGGAACTCATAGCTCACGGCCTGGAGTACAAAGCTCAGAAGGATGAGCATCCAGAGCCAGTAGGCTCCGCCAAAACTGGTACTGTAGAAAAGTGGGAAGGCTGCGAAGAAGGCTCCGCCGAATACCACCAGAGTGGTGTAGGTGAATTCCCATTTTCGCCCGAGAGAGTTCACCATCAGTTGACGCTGCTCCTCGCTGACGTTGCAGTGAAGCATCGACTGCCCCCCTTGTACAAACAGCAGGAAGACCAGCAGGGCACCCAATACTGAAATCAGGAGCCACCAGTATCCTTGTAAAAATTCTAACGTTTCCATGGTAATTATTTATGCGGTTTGTTCAATGTCCTTCTTGGATGTAGAGCTGATGTAGCGCAGCATGATGCTGATTTCTGCGATGAGCAGTGCTGTGAAGAGTGCGGCAAAGATCCAGAAGGTGAGTTGTACTGAGCCCGAAGAGATGCCGGAAATGGCGGCGTTGGTAGGCATGAGGTCTTGAATAACCCAAGGCTGACGGCCAACCTCGGCTACAATCCAGCCAGACTGGCTGCATACCCATACCACAACTATGGAAAGCATGCCGACCCAGCAAACGAATTTATTCGAAAGCAGGGCAGGGCGCTTGAAGGCAAAGAAGGCGCCTATGATAAAGATCAGCAGCAGGAAGCCGCCGGCCATCACCATGATACGGAAGGCATAGAACGACATGCCCACCGGGGGAATGGCGGCCTCGGGAGAATCAAGATAACCGTAACCGAAGTATTTGAAGTTTTCCTTAACCTTTGCAGCGGCAATTGCCATGGCTTCGGTGTCACCTGCCTTTGAGGCTTCGTTATAGTCTGCGAGAGCTTCGCGAGCCTTGAGACCGATAGAAATCTTGTCTTCGTAACTCAGCCCCTTTATGGTGTCGCCATCGGCTGTTAGTTCGATGCCGTCGATGAGGTCATAGATACCGGGCACGAAGCGGTCGGGCTCGCCGTAGATGAGGTACGACAGGCCGTGGGGGATATCTACGCTGAAGGCGAGAGCTTCGCCGTCAACGGGACCGGCGGATTTAAGTACGCCCACACCGACCAGGTCCTGACCTACAGATCCGCGGTAGAGTCCTTCCATTGCCGCCAGCTTCATCGGCTGAGCGCGCGATACCTCAACTGCCGAGCCGTGGCCCGTAGTGAAGGTCAGAAGGATACCCAGCAGACCAACCAGCGACGCGATTTTTACCGACTTCACGGCGGCATCGGCGTTACGCTTTTTCAACAGCAACCAGCTGCTGACACCGATTACGAACACCGCAGCAAGGGTCCAGGCACTGAAAACGGTGTGGAAGAATTTGTTGATGGCCACAGGACTGAGTGCAACAGCCCAGAAGTCGGTCATCTCGTTGCGCATCTGGGCCGGATCGAACTCCATGCCCACCGGATACTGCATCCAGGCATTGGCAATGAGAATCCAAAGTGCCGAGAGGGTAACGCCAAATACCGTCAGCCATGTTGATGCAAGGTGGAAACCCTTGCTCACCTTATTCCAGCCGAAGAACATCACTGCCACGAAGGTTGCCTCCATGAAGAAGGCGAAGAGGCCTTCGATGGCCAGAGGCGCACCGAAAATATCGCCAACGAACCAGGAATAGTTCGACCAGTTAGTACCGAACTCAAACTCCAGGATCAGACCCGTGGCAATGCCGCAGGCAAAGTTGATTCCGAAGAGAGTCATCCAGAATTTTGTAATACCTTTCCATCGACTGTCGCCTGTGCGCACATAGATACTCTCCATGATTGCGACAATCAACGAGAGTCCTATCGTGAGGGGAACGAAGAGCCAATGGTACATGGCCGTCAGAGCGAACTGCGCTCTTGACCAATCAACCAATGATAGTAAGTCGCTCATATATTTAGATTTAATGGTTAGTTGTCAAAGCTTCGCGAACGGCTTGGGCTCGAGCCGTATCATCGGGGTAGTCGCGTTTAAGTAGATTGGGAAAGAAGAACACCTTCAATATGGCAAACATCACCACTACCTTTATAATAATGATAAGCCACAACGTACGACCGATTTTCATGTTCCGAAAACCGTCGACATACAAATCGAGAATTCTTTGCATTATCATAAGGTGCAAATATATAGAAAATTTCTGACGGCACAAAAGAGAGGACGAAAAAGTTTGTGAGAAATGTCAGAGCAGAGGGCGTAAATTTGTCGGCAAGAGCAGAATTGCTATGGCTCCGATAGTTAATTTGTACGGGCATCTACAGTAACAAAACGACAAAAGGCCGCAAATTGCGGCCCTTTGTCGGGGTGACAGGATTCGAACCTGCGACCACCTGGTCCCAAACCAGGTGCGCTACCGGACTGCGCTACGCCCCGAATTGACTGCAAAGTTAGTCAATTATTCCCAAACGGCCAAATAAATTTTCCTGTCGCGACAAATATCGGCGCCCGATCAATTCTAAATCACGGTTGCAAACAGCTTTGGTGATTATCGGCGGTCAAAGTCATAAAAGCGAATCAGAGGACACATGGGCTGTTATATTACGTAATTTAGAAGTACCAAATAGTAGACTACCATAATCAGGTGAAAACCTTGAATCGGGTTGCGCATCGCTTTCGGCAGAGCACCTAAACATACACGATTAACATAATAGTGATTATTACACAAAGGTGTAGTAGGGAACGAGTATATGAATAGATATGGATAAATCCTTGATTTTGACGGATTGTCTTCTTCTTTGGTCGCTGTTCTTGAAAGCACTTAAAGACACTAATTTAATCTCGCACTTTAGCTTGACCTCCACCATTGCTATGTCCACGTTGTACAGCTATGTTTTTGCACTTTTCCGAAACTCAAGATGTCGAAGTGCGCCATTGGTTCCTGTCTTAAAAATATCGCAGCCATTTCTTGAACTACGGCCTTGAGGAATAACAGCTGTTCAGGTGTCTCAAATGCTGAAAAATTTTATTTCGGGCATTCAACCATTTCTATGGCCAATTGGTTATAAGTATGAAGGGAGATAATCCGGGTAATTGCTTTTGCAAAATCAAAAATTACCCATACAATTTGCAAACATAGCGACAAATCACCGTCACACATTCCAATCATTCAGATTTGCAACTTAGCACCCCACTCATTATTTTAACGTTGATTAACCAATTATGCAAATGGTGGAAAATCAACGCTTTAGCAACAATCCTTAAAGTCATAATTTAAAGTTTTGGAGGCCTCATTGGTGTGTGAGGTCCGGAGCGTGCCTTAGTACATTTCCCTGATACACAACTCCATATACATTAAAATCTTCAGTAGTGCTTGAATTGGCCGATTCTGCGTCCAGTACCGCGATTTTGCAACAGGGCGCAGGGTTTACATTTCGAAATGTGACCTATTTAGAAAATAAAACACATTATTTCCCGTCGTAAATTTGGCGTTTACAAAAATAATGTTTACATTTGCATCGTGATTTTAAACCGTGAATTATGGCTGATTTAGAATTGAGTCCCGTTGCTGTCAGGGTTAAGGAATTTATTGATTATCTGCAAGTTTCAAATTCGCAATTTGCAGACCAGGCAGGAATTCCGCGACCTACTCTTTCGCAATTATTGCACGGTAGGAATAAGTCTATCAACGACTTGCTCCTGCAAAAGTTGCACGATGCATTTCCGCAGCTGAACTTGATGTGGTTGTTGTTCGGTAAGGGCCTAATGATTGATCCTGTAAACTCGGACATCGCAAAAGCCCAACAATCGACCGATTCGACTGTAAATTATGATGAAAAAACACGTGAATCCGCTGTCAACGATTCACTTTTCACATATTTAGTATCTCCGGGCGACGAACTACCCTCCTCCGTCAATCAGGGAGAAAAAGTTGTGAAGGTCCGTCCGGCAGAACGGACAACTTCTGAAGCGTCAGACAATGGCGCCCCCCGTCGTGTCAAGTCCATCATCGTGTATTATACAGACAACAGTTTTCAGACTTTCTACCCGGAATAGATTTTCAGCTTGACTCCCGCTCTAAACGTTCGAAAGCCACTCAATACCCAACGAGAAATGTAAATTTCCCGCCCGGCCTTCAATGAATTTACAAATGTGCGATTCTCAGGGCGCTAAAGAGCGCCATTTCAAGGCGTAACTTACTGTTATTCAACAACAAGTTGTACCATTCTGCTCTATGTTCAAAAAATGAAATAGCGCGGAATGAAATTATGTTAACCAAGTGCGAATTTTCTTTTAATTAGCACCGATACGATCATAATGATAGTTAAAACCGAAGCCGGATTCAGTGTTGACAACCAACACGGTGCACTCGGAGTACAAAAAATACAAGGACCGGTTCATAGGACATTGCGCTTTGGGAATTTTAGGATGGATACCAATATGGAGAAGTTGCCCGATTGAGCATAACTTATGCCTGAATACCAACAAGTTGCATTTTGGGAGGTGTTTCAAAGTTGTCCGTTTTGGAAATTGTGTTGATAATTTTGCGAGAAAATGTTATTGTTTTTCGAACAAAAATGATTAGCTTTGCATCGCTAATTTTGAAACCCCGAACAATATGATACAGGTAGTAATTAAGCGTGACGGACGCATCACCGGCTATAACGAGGAGAAGGTCAAAGCGGCCATCCGTAAAGCCATGTTAACCACCGAGGTAGGCGAAGACGAGTCACTGATTCAAAAAATCGTTGACCGCATCAGTGCATATGGCAAGGAGCGCATGACTGTTGAGGACATTCAGGACATGGTCGAGTACGAGCTCATGGCCAGTCCTCGCAAGGAGGTGGCACGCAAATATATAGCCTACCGCAACCAGCGAAGCATCGCCCGCAAGGCAAAGACGCGTGAGGTATTTCTGGAAATCATAGAGGCAAAGAATAACGACATCACCCGCGAAAATGCCAATATGAATACCGACTCTCCGGCCGGGATGATGATGAAGTTTGCCAGTGAAACTACCAAGCCATTTGTCGACGATTACCTCCTCACGGAGGAAGCAAAGGAGGCAATCCGTCATAACTATCTCCACATCCATGACAAAGACTACTACCCCACCAAGAGCTTGACATGTGTTCAGCATCCGCTCGACCACATCCTGCAGCACGGCTTCATTGCCGGTCATGGAGAATCGCGCCCTGCAAAGCGTATAGAAACCGCCAGTACCATTGCTTGTATCAGTCTTGAGACAGCCCAAAACGAGATGCACGGTGGACAGGCTATCCCGGCTTTCGATTTCTATCTCGCCCCCTTTGTGCGCGCTTCTTACCTTGAAGAAATCGAGAATCTGGAGTCGCTCACCAGCCGCGACCTGTCGGAATTCAAAACCAAGCAGTTCAAGGACTACGAGAAGCGTGCTCTCGAAGGTCTCGAAGGCGATGAACGCATGCTTCAGCATGCCGTAAACCGCACCGTCGGACGAGTACACCAAGCAATGGAAGCCTTTATTCATAATATGAACACAATCCATAGTCGTGGTGGCAACCAGGTTGTGTTCAGTTCAATAAATTACGGCACTGACACCTCCGCCGAGGGGCGGTGCATCATCCGCGAACTGCTCCGCTCTACCTATGAGGGTGTGGGCAATGGTGCCACAGCTATCTTCCCCATCCAGATATGGAAGAAAAAGAGAGGTGTGAATTACCTCCCTGACGATCCCAACTACGACCTCTATAAGCTCGCATGCAAGGTGACGGCACGACGCTTCTTCCCTAACTTCGTCAACCTCGACGCCACCTATAATCAGCATGAGAAATGGAGTCCTGACGACCCCAAACGTTACATGTATGAAGTGGCCACGATGGGATGTCGCACGCGAGTGTTTGAGAATCGTTACGGCGACAAAACATCCGTCGGTCGCGGCAACCTTTCGTTCTCCACCGTCAACCTTGTAAGATTGGCTCTTGAGTGTCGCGACATCCTCACCGAGGAAGACCGTGTGGAGGAATTCTTCCGCAAACTTGACAACGTACTCGACCTCACCGCACGTCAGCTGAACGACCGTTTCAACTTCCAGAAGACCGCCCTGGCCAAGCAGTTCCCCCTGCTGATGTCTAAACTCTGGATAGGTGGAGAGAAACTCGGTCCTACCGACACTATAGAATCGGTAATCAACCAAGGTACCCTTGGCATCGGTTTTATAGGTCTGGCCGAATGTTTGGTGGCCCTCACCGGCAAGCACCATGGCGAGAGCGAACACTCGCAGGAACTGGGGCTGCGTATCATCACCCATATGCGCGACCGTGTCAATGAGTTCTCCCAGGCCTACGGGCATAATTACTCCGTGTTGGCAACCCCGGCTGAAGGTCTTTCGGGTAAGTTCACTGCCCGCGACCGCAAGAAGTACGGCATCATCCCCGGCATCACAGATAAGATTTATTACACCAACTCCAACCACGTCCCTGTGTATTATAAGTGCTCACCCCGTCATAAAGCCGAGGTGGAAGCACCTTACCATGAGCTCACACGTGGCGGACATATCTTCTATGTCGAAATTGACGGTGATGCCACACACAATCCTGAAGCAGTGTCAGCCATCGTGGACCTTATTGACCGTTATAACATCGGGTACGGCTCGGTAAACCACAACCGTAACCGCTGCATGGACTGCGGTTACGAGGATGCATCAGACAATCTCCAGACCTGCCCCACCTGCCACTCGCACAACATCGACCGTCTCCAGCGCATCACAGGTTACCTCGTAGGTACCACCGACCGCTGGAACAGCGCAAAACTCGCCGAGTTGAACGACCGTGTAGTACATGAATAAAATCAACGTGCTGCGTATAGTGGAAGGAACCTCGGTCGACGGACCGGGGTTGCGCACTTCCATCTATGTCGCCGGGTGTCATCATCGTTGCCCCGGTTGTCACAACCCGCAGTCGTGGGCCTTCGATGCCGGCGTGCCCATGACGGTTGACGAGATTATGGCAGTGGTAGACTACAACGAGTTTCCCGTCACGCTAACAGGCGGGGACCCCCTCTACTCCGCCGCCGCCCTGCTCCCCTTGCTGTATGAACTCAGAGCAAAGGGCATCAACGTTTGGTGTTATACCGGGTATACTCTGGAGGAACTGCTCGAACATGGTCCCGCCGAAAGGCAAGAATTTCTCAGTCTTATTGACGTGCTCGTTGACGGTCCCTTTGTAGAGAACTTGCGCGACACAACCCTGCGTTTCAGGGGGTCGTCAAATCAGAGGATTATAGATATGAAAACCACGTTACGCGACGGGCGCATAACGTGGTGGAAAGAAGATTAAGTTACTTAGAATGCGAATCTCACGCCCAGCGAGGGATTCCAGGCGTGCACCTTGTAGTCGGCCGTGAATGTCTGCTGCGTCTGCAGGAGAAGGTCGGCATAGGTGCATGTTGCATTATCCTTGCCGAGTCCGGCAACATAGAGGAGCGAGAAATCTATGGCGAAGTTTTTGACAGGACTGAACGAAAGTCCTACTGAAGGTGAAATCTTGGTCATGCCCGGAGTTTCAGGGTTATAGTGGTTAGAGTTTACCGGAGTTGTGTCAACCATCATGCCCGCACGGACCTGTAACCGTTGCGTGGCGTCGAACTGTGCTCCGAGTTTAAAGGTCCATGAATTGCGGTAGTCTTTGGTAAGGTGTTGGTTATAGCCCGCGAGCTGGTCGCTCAGGAATTCGATGTCGAGCGTTTTGTACGACTTCCACCCGCTGATTTGGGCATCGAAAGCCACGACCCAGCGGTCGGTCGGCTTGTATGCGACCCCGATGTTGGTGACCGCCACCGCCGGCATGGCAGCCGTGAAGTTGGACTGGTTGAGGATATCGAGGCGCGACTGCAGTACCTGCTGTGCCATCTCGTTGGCATAAGAGACGGAGGCATTGCCGCATTTCACCTTCAGGTTCATCTTGCTTCGGAATGAAGCGCCGACCGTCCATTTGGAATTAATATCCCACATCGCGCCGACATTGATGCCGACTGTAGCTGATGCTTTGCCGTTAAGGTTGATGGACGCAGGAGTGTCCGTAAAGGTATAGGGAATGCCCATGCCTGCAAGGACGACATTCATCGACTCGGCAGGTATGAGACCTTTGTTGAGATCGACCGTTCCGAAGGTGACCATAGCCCCGGCGCCTATGGATAGGTTGGGCAGGATTCGCCATGCGAGCGTGGGTTGGATGGTATAGGCTTTGAGACTTACACTCTGATTGAGTACTGCCCCGGGCCAGTTCTCGCCCCAGTTGATACCGCTGCCGTAGGGCGTATAGAAGCTGACTCCGACCTTGAAATTGTCGTACACCTTCATGCCGAGGTTGAAGGCAATCGGTGTTGAGGGGGTATTGTCGGTGGTGTACTTCTGCCCCTTGTATGTGCAGGTTGCGTCGGCAAACACTCCTGTTACGGAACCTTGAAATTCGATGGTTTTGTCCAGGAAAGCCAGACCGGCAGGATTGAAAATCATGCTCTCAGCCCCAAGATGCTGAGCCACACCCGTATGACCCATACCATTTTGACGGGCGCTGAGCGTGTTGACCTGATACCCCTCTGCGTTGACCGAGATAACGGTCAGCAAAGCGGTGGCGAGAGCCATCACATTCTTTTTTCTCATAGAAATTGCAGTTTATTTCCACCCGAGTCAAAGACCGGGGCGGAAGTTGGAAAATTAGTTGATAACGTTGATGGGGTGTCCTTCAACAAATGCCTTGACATTGCCGATGGCAATTTTGAAGAGACGGTCGCGCGCCTCGTTCGTAGCCCAGGCCACATGGGGTGTCACGAAGCAGTTGTCAAGTTTGAGCAGTTCGTTGTCGTGACGAGGAGGCTCTTGCGAGAGCACATCAAGACCGGCTCCGGCTATACGGTGCTCGCGAAGTGCTTCTGCAAGGTCTTGCTCGTCGACCACCGGCCCGCGGGATGTGTTGATCAGCCATGCCGTGGGCTTCATCATGGACAGGCGACGGCTGTTCACCATCGAGCGGGTGCTGTCGGTCAAGGGACAGTGAAGACTCACCACGTCGGCGCGACGAAAGAGACTATCCAGTTCGACCTTCTCATATCCGGAGGGCAGTTGGTCCTGTAATTTGGACGTGTACACAAGTATCTTCATGCCCATTGCAGCCGCAATGGCGGCCGTGTGACTGCCCGTATTTCCGAAACCGACTACTCCGAAGTACTTCCCGGCCAATTCTTCGGTATCGAAGAGGCGGTAGGTGAAGTCGGTCGATTTGGGCCATCGTCCTGCACGGTTCTCGTTGGCGTATGTTTCGACGCGGTTTGTCATGGCCAGGAGGAGAGCGATGGTCTGTTGCGCCACGGAGGCCGTGCTGTAGGCTGGAATGTTGCTCACAGGAATATTGCGTTTGCGGGCAGCTTCAATGTCGATGATGTTGTAGCCGGTAGCCATCACGCATATGTACTTGAGATTTGGCAATGCGTTGATGGTAGCAGCGTCGAGTGGGACCTTATTGGTAAGGATAATTTCGGCGTCGGAGGCAACCTTTGTCACTTCCTTCGCTGGCACATGCGCGAAAATTTCAACCGAGCCGTATTGGTCCAGTTGCTTCCAGACCGGATTTTCGACATCGTAGAGCGAGGCGGCATCAAGACATACAATCTTCATATACGGATACTAAGTGTACTAAATTTCTAACCTATTGGAAAGCAAATGCCGGGGCGCAAGATGCGCCCCGGTTAAGAAGCTTACAGTTATTTGATCAGATACTGAGAGGAGATGGACTGGTTGGAGTGCACACGACGGATGGTGTCGGCGAAAAGTCGGGCCACCGAGATGATGGTGCACTTCTTGCAACCCTTCTTGTAAGGAATGGAGTTGGTGAAGATCATCTCCGAGAGGGCGGAATCATCAACACGTTCGGTAGCTGGGTCGCTCATGATGGCGTGGGAAGCGAGTGCGCGAACTGACTTGGCTCCGTTTTCCATCATCAGGTTTGCCGCCTTGGTGATGGTACCGGCAGTGTCCACCATGTCGTCCACGAGGATTACATTCTTGCCTTTGACGTCGCCGATGACGGTCATGTTGGCAACCACATTTGCCTTTGCTCGCTGCTTGTGGCAGAGCACCAGGGGCACGTCGAGATACTTGGCGTAGCTGTTGGCACGCTTGGCACCACCTACATCAGGTGTGGCGATAACCAAATCTTCAAGTCCGAGACTCTGGATATAGGGAATGAACACTGAGGATGCATAGAGGTGGTCAACGGGAATGTTGAAGAATCCCTGAATCTGGTCGGCATGGAGGTCCATGGTGATTACACGGTCGGCTCCGGCGGTCACGAGCATATCGGACACCAGTTTGGCAGCGATGGAAACACGGGGTTTGTCCTTGCGGTCCTGACGTGCCCAGCCGAAATAGGGCATTACGGCGATGACACTCTTGGCCGAGGCGCGCTTGGCGGCATCTATCATCAGCAGGAGTTCCATGAGGTTGTCGCTGTTGGGGAAGGTCGACTGCACGAGGTAAACTTCGCAACCGCGTACCGACTCGTCGAAGCATACTTCGAATTCGCCGTCGGCAAAATGTTCGATTTTCATCTTGCCAAGCTCGATTCCTAATTCTTTACAAATTTCTTCTGCCATGTATTGTGAGGCAGAGCCGGAGAATATTTTTACCGGTGGGAGAAAAGCGTCCATTATTGAGTGATTTGAATGTTTTTTCTTAATATTTTCCATATTACGGCCCCGTGCGCAGGTACGTGGGTGCGGAAAGGCTCCGTCGACGTAAGCTCTACTGCCCTACGCTTGGACGAAAGGAGTTCGCGGGCGTCCTTATATTCACCCTGGGGGAAGTCGATAAACTTAAAGGCATCTTCAGGGATGTGCACACCAACGTCTGAGTCCTGACTATCGAAATTGACGATTATCAGTAACATGGCATCCTTTGTGTTGCGCATGAATGCGAAATGGCGATGAGGGTTGAGTTCGGGATTCTGAAGGTTCACGTACATCAGATCGAAGAAATGACCCTCGCGGACAGCTGCTTCGGAGTTTGCCATCCGCAGAATCTTGCGGTAGGTCTCGCGCAATTTTGCCGTGGATTCATCCAACTTGCCGTCGACCTTTCCGCCGTTCAGCCATCGACGTACGGACGCCACGCTCCAATAGTCGAATATGGTTGTGCGGCCGTCCTCGCCGCTGTATCCCTCATGGTCCATACCTTTCTCGCCCAACTCCTGCCCGAAGTAAATCATCATAGGACCGGTGTTCATCATTGTGCTCACAACCAGAGAAGGGATAGCCCTCCAGGGGTCGCCTGCATAGAAGGGGCTTGCGAATCGCTGTTCGTCGTGGTTTTCGAGGAAGTTGAGCATCCGGTCACCGATGCCATCGACTGTCTGCCAACTGCCGGTGAGTCGGGCGGCTGAATGTTGCTGGGTTTCTATGGCGCGCAGTGTGTCGTAGAGGTTAACCTTATCATATAGGTAGTCAAAGCAACCAAAGTCGAGGAATGACCGGTAGAGACTCACATCATATATCTCGGCGATGAACCGTATATCCGGATATCGTTCCTTGACCTGGGGAATGGCCCAATGCCAAAACTCCAACGGCACCATGAAAGCCATATCGCATCGGAAACCGTCGATACCCTTCGAGGCCCAGAAGCGCAGGATGTGGAGCATCTTGAACCACGTTTCGGGAATAGGGTCAAAATGAGTCGAGTGGTCGCCGTAGTCAATGCCGTAGTTGAGCTTCACGGTCTCATACCAGTCGTTCTTGCCGGGGAAGGCATTGAAGCAATCATTACCTGAGGCCTTGGCGGGAAATTCAACATAGGCTTCGTCGCCCGATCCGAGGTCGAACGCCGGAGCGAATTGCTGGCGTGTGATGTAATAGAAGTTGTTGTCCGGCGCAAAGAACATCTCCTTGTTGTCGCCATGCCCGAGATCTTCGATACCCTTTGGCTTGACGTCGGAGAAATATTCGCGTCCAACATGGTTAGGCACGAAATCGATAATGACCTTAAGTCCGCATTTGTGTGTCCGTTCTACCAAAGCAGAGAATTCCTCCATGCGGTGAGGAACGTTTTCAGCCAGATCGGGATTAATGTCGTAGTAGTCCGTGATTGCATAAGGGCTGCCCGCATTTCCTTTGATTACATGGGGGTTGTGACGACGTATTCCAAAGGCGGTATAGTCGGCGTTATGGGCATGTTCTATAACGCCAGTGTACCAGACGTGCGTCACTCCCAAATCGCGTAAAGACTCAAGAATTTTCTCGTTTATGTCGTTAAGTTTACCGCTTCCGTTTTGCTCCAGAGTACCATTGAAAACGGGGTTCTCGCAGCAGTTGGTGAACAAGCGAGGGAGCAGCTGGTAGATAATCGGCTTAACTTTCATTCTTTATCCGTTTTAGGATTCCACAGACCTGCATCTTTGAGTGCCTGGCGTGCGTGGACGTAGCCGCTGACGAAAACATCTTTGATTTTGCTGAGGTCGAAAACGGCGTAATTTGTGAGGTCGGGTGTGGAGATTGATATGTCGCAGAGGTCCATGTCGGCCTGCTGGTTAGCCTTGGCCATCAGGTTGTAGCTGCGTAAGGCTACATCGACTATCGAACGGTACTTACCTCCTTCCTTGAGGGGACTGACGTTGATGCCGATAAGTTTCTCGCACTTGTCGCGCAATATCCATGCAGGATGATTACGCAACACACCCCCGTCAACATAGTTGACGCCATCGATTTCAACGGGCTTGAAAACGATGGGAATTGAGCATGAGGCCATCATCACGTCACCGATAGGACCTTCATGGAAAGCGACGGCTTTGCCATTGTCAAGGTCTGTAAGGCCAAGATAGGTTGGTATTGGAAGGTCCTCCAGGCGTGTATAATCACCTAAAGCCCGAAGAATAAAGTTTCGGAATTTCTCAATGCGGAACAGTCCGCCGGTACCGAAGGAAAGTTCTGCGAAGTCGCGGAACCCCGTCTTGTAAAAAATGTCGGCCATTGTCAAGGGGTGCACACCGGCCGAATAAAGTACGGCTATGACCGAGCCGGCACTTACTCCGGCAACTATGTCAGGGCGCAAACCGGCTTCCTGGATAGCGAGAAGGGCTCCGGCGTGGGCGAAACCGCGGGTGCCTCCGCCACTTAATGCCAACCCTAACTTATAGGGTTTCTGCGACTTATGCTCTTTTGTATGATCTTTGCTCATTTCAAAGTGGCTAATCTTATGCAAAGATACTCAGAATTACTCAGACACACAATAAAAACGCATATTTTTTCTTGTTCTCAGCACAAATATAAGCCCCTGCACTGCCCCGTCGCGTCGCACAGCAAGCAGTTTATAGCCCCCCAAAAAATAAAAAATCAAATTTTGTGCAAAAAAATTTGGATAATACAGATAGAAGCCGTAACTTTGCACTCGCAAAGCAAAAGGAGTGATGCTCGAGTGGCTGAAGAGGCACGCCTGGAAAGCGTGTATACGCC
>CAYNHP010000003.1:0-32171 GCA_964397235.1 uncultured Bacteroides sp.
CCCATGGTTTCGTCGTGCCAGAAGAGGGCCTTCATGGTGATGAGGTCAACGACGCCTTTGAAGGTTTCTTCAGCGCCGATGGGAATCTGGATGGGGCAGGGGTTTGCGCCGAGGACGTCCTTGAGCTGGCGCACTACTTCGAAGAAGTTGGCGCCGGAGCGGTCCATCTTGTTTACGTAGCCGATACGGGGAACGTTGTATTTGTCGGCCTGACGCCAGACGGTTTCGGACTGGGGTTCAACGCCACCTACGGCGCAGAAAGTAGCTACGGCGCCGTCGAGCACGCGCAGGGAGCGTTCAACTTCGACGGTGAAGTCAACGTGTCCCGGGGTGTCGATGAGGTTGATTTTGTACTTCTCGTTGTTGTACTTCCAGAAGGTGGTAGTAGCGGCGGAAGTGATGGTGATACCGCGCTCCTGCTCCTGTTCCATCCAGTCCATTGTGGCAGCGCCATCGTGCACCTCACCGATTTTGTGGGTAAGGCCGGTGTAGAAGAGGATGCGTTCGGAGGTGGTTGTCTTACCGGCATCGATGTGAGCCATAATGCCGATGTTGCGGGTATATTTTAAGAGTTCGTCAGATTTAGCCATTTGTGAGTTATCCTTTCAAATAATTTCAACAAAAAACCGATTAGAAACGGAAGTGGGCGAAGGCGCGGTTAGCCTCGGCCATCTTATGCATATCTTCCTTGCGTTTGAAAGCGCCGCCCTGGTTGTTGAAGGCGTCAACGATTTCAGCTGCGAGCTTGTCGGCCATGGTCTTTCCGCCACGACGACGTGCATATGCGATTAAGTTTTTCATTGAAATAGATTCCTTGCGGTCGGCACGGATTTCGGTAGGTACCTGGAAAGTAGCACCGCCGACGCGGCGGCTCTTTACTTCTACCTGGGGAGTAACGTTCTCGAGGGCTTTTTTCCAGATTTCGAGAGCGCTCATTTCCTCGTTGGGCATTTTAGCCTTAACGGTGTCGAGGGCGGAATAGAAGATGGTGAATGCGGTATTCTTCTTACCGTCGTACATGAGGTGATTTACGAATTTGGTCACTCTCACGTCATCGAAAACGGGATCAGGGAGTACGACCCGTTTCTTAGGCTTTGACTTTCTCATTGAGTGTCTTTGAATGTGTTTTTGATGCTTGGTTGCTTGTTGCTTCGTCTTCAGCTGCCTCGGCGGCGGCTTACTCAACCGTGGTTACTGCTTTTCAAGAACAAAAACGAGTTTAAAAAATTGATTAAATCTCGCGGTGCGTTTAGATTACTTCACCAGAAAACGGTTCTGATTACTTCTTGGCTGCACCGGCCTTGGGACGCTTGGCACCATATTTGGAGCGACGCTGGGTGCGGTCCTTCACGCCTGCGGTATCGAGTGTGCCGCGAACGATGTGGTAACGTACACCGGGGAGGTCCTTCACACGGCCGCCACGTACGAGTACGATGGAGTGCTCCTGCAGGTTGTGACCTTCACCGGGGATGTAGGAGTTGACTTCCTTACCGTTGGTGAGGCGCACACGAGCAACCTTACGCATAGCCGAGTTAGGCTTCTTGGGGGTGGTGGTGTACACACGCACACAAACGCCACGACGCTGGGGGCAGCTGTCAAGAGCGGGGCTCTTGCTCTTATCCTCCATTGCCACGCGTCCTTTTCTTACTAATTGCTGAATAGTAGGCATCTTAGTTTTTTTGGGTTATACTTCTTTTTCTTATGTTCTGTTTCAAAAATCGGGTGTCAAACCGGGGCTTCAGCGCTTTTGCCGGATGATGACTATACATCCGCAAAAACCGCCCATTGCTCTGATCCTCAAAGGATTAGCAACGGAACGACGCTTGAGCGCACTTTTTGACTTTGCAAAGTTACTAATAATTAGCCGAAAAACCAAATATTTATGCGTTTTTCCTCAAAAAACTTTTCCTGCCACTCCGGCCCCAGACCTGTCCGACCCGTCCGGGCCTTAAGGTCGGGTGGCGCACAAGGAGTTAAGTCCTCTCTTCGCTCTGTTTTCAACATTACCAAAAAGAGTTGTACAATTCCCCTCTAAAATCACTATCATGAGTGAATTCTATTTCGCCAACATATATCTTATCATCTCTCAATGAAAACGGGATGCCTATAGCGGCGCAATAGGTCAGGAAGTCGGGGAACCAGGTTACGAGCGTGTCATATACCTCCTTCGGACCGGACATTTTTTCAAATGGAATTTTTGAATAAAAGAAGATATAATCAAACAATGCTGCACTTGTACTTATGTATAACCGCTTTCGCTCCTCCCATGGAAGCTTTCTCACCACAAATTCCAAAAACACCAAATCTTCAGGATGAACATAAAAGTATTTGCCTAAAGCATATTGAAAGTTCGAGGATAAAATCCCGTCCACGCAATCGTAAGCTGCAAGGGCAGAGGCATAGGCATTGACATCTGCCTGCTCGGAGGTGTATGCTTTATCCATCCAGGCAAAAAACATAATCCACTGAATGGATGAGTCGTTCTCGACCGAACGCTCGCCAACCCTGATTTCCGCTTCCTTGGAGTAATGTTTTCTAAAATATTCAGCGGTGTCGAAAATCTTGTCGCGCAATTTCGAGGGTGTAATTTTCCCAAGCCCGCTTTCCCGCGCAACCCTATCGGCAACGACGGCCAAATCCTCGGAAAAAGCCGGGGTTTGGGCGCGAACTGTGGAAATAGATGAAACCATCAGGCTGAACAAAATGAAGAAGAGGCGAATTTTCATAATTCTATTGCGTCTGAATGTTAATTTTCCGCAAGTTACGCATTTTTCCCGTAATAAGCAACACGCCACGGCACAAAGCAGCGCGGGCGGGCCCGGTGAGGGTCCACCCGCGGGTGTGTGTTGTGTGATTAGAGGTTGAGTACACTCTGGGCTGAGGTTACGCCGTTGCGCACGACGATGGCGCGCAGCTGCTTGGCGTCGGCCACGGGATATTTCTCACCGGGCACAGCCACCGTTGAAGCCGCCGTGGGCACGGTGCCGTCGGTGGTGACGTAGATGGTGCCGTCGGGGTAAACGCTGTTGACCATGAAACTACCCTCCTCTACCATGATGCCGGGACGGCGCAGGCGGTGGGTTATGTTGTTCTGCTCAAATTTGGGCAGTTCGTTCAGCAGCACGGCCTGGAACTGGGCGTCGGTGTAAGTGGTGTCGGCGTTCCACGCGCGTTCGGCAAGACCGAGAATCTTGGGGAAGAGGCGGCTCTCGAAGTCCTCGGCCGAGCGTATGGTTTCGCTCCAGAGCTGGCCCGACACACCCTTCACATTGCCCTTATGCTCATCGCTGACGGGGCAGATTGCCCAAGGATAGCCGTTGAGGGCACGGAACTCGTCGACTGTTCCGCCCCAGGTCAGGCCCCGGTCGTAGGGGTCGTAGCCGTCGGACATGTCCAGATAATAGCGGTCGACGTTCGACAGCACCACCGGATAGCCTGCTTCGGCGCGGTCCTGGGCGAGTTTATAGTTGGTCCAGCTGTTGATGGAGTACATGTGGGGGAGCACAACCTGGTTGAACTCGTCGGTACTGCCCAGGGCGATGTCCTGCCAGCCGGAAACGGGTATGCCCATCTTGGCATAGTCCTCTACGACCTTGCGCACGAAGTAGGCATGCACCTCACGCTGGTTCTTGAGGCCTTCGCGCTCCATGAGAGCCTGCACGGCCGGGGAACCGTCCCAACCGCCGCGGGGGACCTCGTCGCCGCCGATGTGGATGGCCACCAGGGGCACCCCGGCGCGCTCGTAGATGCGTTTGATTTCGGCGCCCACGGTGTGCATGAACGCGTAGGGACCCTCAAGGGCCGGGTTCATGATGTTGTCGTGGTAGTCCTGGGCGGAGCGGTAGAAGGAAGTGTCGGCAGCCTCGTGGAGGACATAGGAAGAGTCGCCGCGGGCTGCACGCTTGGCCATTGCATAACGTGCGGCGCGGGCATGGCCGGGCGCCTCGACTTCGGTCAGCACGGTGATGTTGAGCGAGTCGGCATGCTGCAGCAGGGCCACGAACTCGTCCTCGGTGATGTAGCCGTTGGCCGTGGTGGAGTGGCTGTCCGGGTTACCGTCGCCGTTGTAGGTCTGAGGCAGGAAGTCGGCTGTATAGTCGGCGGTATAACCGCGACGCGATCCGATCTCGGTCAGTTCGGGCAAGGCCTTGATTTCCAGGCGCCATGCCTCATCCTCCATGCCGTGGAAGTGGAACACATTCAGGCCATAGGCAGCCATGATGTCGAGCATCTTGTGGAGCTCGTCGATGGTCTGATAGTTGCGGGCCACGTCGATCATCATGCCGCGGTAGGGGAAGTCGGGGGCGTCGGTGATGACGGCGTTGGGGAGCTCGCGCACGCCTGTGCCGAAGTTGTAGGCCAGACGTTTGCGCAGGGCCGGGAACATGCGCGCGGCCGCACGGACGGTCATCTTGTCGGCGGCCACGGTGATTTCGTAGGCCTCGGGGTTTTCGAACGCGGTTTCTACGAACTCAACGTCGGCCATGTTGACCTTGGAATTTCCGCCGGTGAGGTTCACGCTCTTGAACGAGGGCACAAGGTCGTAGACCCCGGCCTCGGCGCCGGAAAGTTCGGCATTGCGGCGATAGATGGCGTCGGCATAGTCCATGCGGTCGGAGCCGGGCACGCTGTAGCGGTTGGGGTTGGCCAGCATGTCGGCCACCACCAGACGAACGGGCGCCGTGGTGCCGTCGGCATTGACGGTGTGCACGCCGTCGGGGCCGTAGCTCACGTTGGCCAGCGTACCGTAGCCCTTGATTTCGAATACTATGGTGTCGTTACCTGTGGCGGCGTCGAACTTGGGCGAGCCGATGGCATAGTAGCCGGGCAGGAGCTCGATGAGGGTGTCGGCTGGGTCAACCATCTCGAAGCCACGCTTGAACTGGTTGAAAGCCACACGCTTAACGCCGCGGAGGTCGCCCGTGAGGGTGAAGGTCTGCACGAAGGTGCGCTTGTTGCCTACGGTGTCGAGGCTATTGACATTGTCCCACGTCAGCGTTACTTTAGGCTCTGCGTCGCCGGTATGCCCGGCACATGCCCCGACTACCATCAGCAGGGCAATCGGTGCAAGTTTCTTGAGGGTCTTGTTCATGATATAGATAATAGGAGGTGTTTACGTGTTAGATGGTAGGCGGAAGGTGAGAGGTTTTAGGCTTTAGTTGGGAGGTGTTAGGAGCTTGGCGCCGGCCAAGGGCAACGAAGAAGTCCTAAAACCTAAAACCTAACGCCTAACCTCTTAAAAGAATTTCCCCACTTCGGCGGGCAGTTCGGCAGGATTGACCACACGCTTGGCGATTTCGCCGTTGCGGATGATGAAGGTCATGGGCACGGCGCCGACGTTGTACGACACCAGCGCATCGTCGCCTTCGGCCGGCGAATTCCAGACAGTCACCCACGGCAGGTTGCGGGCCGATTTTTTCCACTCTACCTCCTCGGGGTCGAAGGCAATCTGGTAAATCTCGAAGCCCTTATCTTTATATAATATGTACATCTTGTTCAGGACGATGTTCAGCTCGGGGGAGTTCTCCAGGCCGTAGGCGGTGAAGTTGAGCAGAACCACCTTCTTGTCCTTGGCCAGTTCGGCCAGGCTGTGGCGGGCGCCCTTGTCGTCGTAGCGTACGATGTCGATCAGGCCCGTTTCCTGAGCGTCGATGGTCTGCTCGGGCACGGCGCTGAGGCCCACCTTTCCCAGGGCCACACGACCGCGCATATAGGCCTCCTTGAGCATCTGCCCGCGGGGGTCGTCGGGATTATGCGTGGCAAATACCTGAGCTGCAGCGCCGTACACACGGTTGCCCAGGCTCTCGGCGGGGTTGAAAATCAGGCGGTTGTCGAGGGTCTTACCCAGGGTGTAGTAGGCCACGATACCGGTGGTATCGGATGTGATGAAGCCTACGAGGGCATGGCGGAGGTCGGCGTCGTCATAGGCCAGCTTGCGGGCGGCGGCATCGGCCATGACGCTGTCCACGCGGCTCACCATGGCAGCCAGATAGGTGCCGGAGAGGGTGTAGCCGTTGGCCGAAGGCTCAACTTTGACCACGTCAACGGAGTCCACCGGGAAGCAGAGCGCACCCCCGGGGAGGTTGAGGCGGAACACCTCGGGGCGCGCCGCGGGAGCCTCGGCGGTGTACTTGAACTTGCCGTCGCTGCCGACGCTCACCGAGTCGATGGCGTACCAATTTCCGTTGTTAAGGGCCTCTACAGCTATCTTACTGCCCTTTTCGACGCCCTTCACATTCCCTTCCACGGTCCAACCTTTGGGACCGGAGCACGATGCCGTCAGCGCAAGGGCGGCTGCGTATGCTATATATCTGATTTTCATATCATTCAAAGTTTGAAGCTATGGTCGCTGCTATTTCTTTCATTTCCTCAGGGGTGAGCTGGGCCTTGGGGCGGCCGAAGTTGAAGTCGCCCTCGCTGCTGATGGGTACCACGTGGATGTGGGCGTGGGGCACCTCCAGACCAATCACACCGAAGGCCACGCGCTTGCACGGCACGCTCTTCTGCACGGCCTTGGCCACGCGCTTGGCGAACAGGTGCAGGGCCGCATACTCGTCGTCGGGCAGGTCCACGATGTAGTCAACCGCCTTTTTGGGAACCACCAGCGTGTGACCGGGGTTGAGGGGGTTGATGTCCAGGAAGGCATAGTGGCGCTCGTCCTCGGCTACCTTGTAGGAGGGAATTTCGCCGGCCACGATGCGGGAAAAGATGCTTGCCATGGCTTAGAGTCCGATTTCGAGGATTTCGAATTTTACCTTCCCGGCGGGGATGGTGATTTCAACGGTCTCGCCAACCTTGTGGCCCAGCAGTCCGCGGGCAATAGGTGTGGAGATGGCAATCTTCTTGGCCTTCATGTCGGCCTCGGAGTCGGCCACGATGGTGTATTCCATCTCACGGCCGGTGTCCACGTTCTTGATTTTCACGCGGTTGAGCAGCTGAACCTCGTCGGTGTTGAGCTGGCTCTCGTCGATGATGCGCGCGTTGGCCACGAGATCCTTCAGCTGCGCAATCTTCATTTCGAGCAGACCCTGGGCCTCCTTGGCCGCGTCGTACTCGGCGTTTTCGGATAAGTCGCCCTTGTCGCGGGCTTCGGCGATGGCGCGCGTAACTTCCGGGCGCTTCACGCTTTCCAGATAGGCCAGTTCCTCCATTTTGCGGTCGTAGCCCTCTTTTGTCATATAGGTTATAGCCATACTATTTTGTTTTTTCGCATATATAATGACTCCTAAACCCCCGAATCGTCCGATGCAGGAGTGTGTAGGAGTATAAATTCATTTATCGCTTGCAAAGTTAGCCATTTTTGCGGGAGAATCAGACTATCGCTCGGTTTAATATTTGTTAAAATCATGATTCCCTGCGTCTCCGCTTTGAATTTGTCCATGTTGCCGGCGGCTCAATCTCGAAGTCGAATCCTTCGGTTTCTCATCTTTTTTCCCTACCTTTGCAAATAAAAAGCTCATGCCAACCCTGCCCGCACAGTCCGACGCCCTTGCCCTGCTCACCCGCTTCTTCGGCTACCGCTCCTTCCGCCCGGGGCAGTGGGAAATCATGTCGGCGCTCATGCAGGGGCGCGACGCCATGGTCCTCATGCCCACCGGCGGCGGCAAGTCGCTCTGCTATCAGCTCCCGGCCTTGATGATGGACGGCTGCGCGGTGGTCGTGTCGCCCCTGATAGCCCTGATGCAGGACCAGACCCGCGGCCTGGTGGCCAACGGCACCCCCGCCGCATGCATTCACTCCAACCAACCCGAGAGCGACAACCGCTACAACCTCCTCAAGGCCGTCGAGGGCAAAATCAAGCTGCTGTACATATCCCCCGAACGCCTCCTCCAGGAGCTGCCGCTCTGGAATAACCTCAAAATCAGCCTCTTCGCCATCGACGAAGCCCACTGCATCTCCCAGTGGGGCCACGATTTCCGTCCCGACTACACCGCCCTGAACGAAATCAAGCGCCAGCGCCCGGACGTCCCAATGATTGCCCTGACGGCAACGGCCGACCGCCTCACACGCGACGACATCATCCGCCAGCTGAACCTCCGAGACCCTTACTGCCACCTGAGCTCCTTCGACCGCCCGAACATCACCCTCAACGCTTTCGGCAACCGCAGCCGTCAGGACAAGATCGACACCATCATGGCCATGGTCCTCCGCAACCCTCAGGACTCCGGAATCGTCTACACCCTCTCCCGCAAGGGGGCCGAAGAGCTCGATAAGACTCTCAGAGCCCGGGGAATAAGGTCGGCTTGCTACCACGCCGGCATGAACGCCGCCGACCGCGACGCCGCCCTCCACGCCTTCCTCAACGGCGACGTCCAGGTGGTCTGCGCTACAATCGCATTCGGAATGGGCATCGACAAGAGCAACATCCGCTGGGTAATCCACTACAACCTCCCCGGAAACATCGAAAGTTACTATCAGGAAATCGGGCGCGCAGGCCGCGACGGACTCCCCGCCCAGGCAATCCTCTTCCACTCGATTCAGGACGTCATCCAGCGCCGCAACTTCGCAAACGCCTCCGGCCAGCGCTCGGTCAACCTCGAAAAACTCGCCCGCATGGAAGCCTACGCACAGGCCAAGGTGTGCCGGCGCCGAATCCTCCTGAGCTACTTCAGCCAGGAAAGCACCGAGGACTGCGGCAACTGCGACATATGCCGCCGTCCGCCCCGCCGCATCGACGGCACTGTCCTGGCCCAGAAAGCTCTCAGCGCAGTGCTCCGCGCCGGCGGTCAGCACGTAGGGGTCTTCGCGCTCATAAACATCCTGCGCGGAATTCCCACCAACGACATCCGTGCCCGCCGTTGGGACACCATCAAAACCTATGGCGCCGGAGCCGACCTCAACCAGGACGAGTGGCGCCATTACATCCAGCAATTCATCCAGCTGGGCGTGTTCGAAATTGCCTACGACGACTACAACCACCTGCGCGTCACCCCCTTCGGCATGCGCATCCTCAAGGGCGGCGAAACCCTCATGCTCTCCGAATTCGAACCCGAACAGCCCCGCGCTGCCCGCAAAAAGCGCACCGCCCCCGCCGCTGCCTCCGACCTCAGCCCCGAGGCGGCTCTGTTCGAAAAACTCAAGGCTCACCGCTACAAGCTCGCAAACGAAGCCCAAATCCCCTCATACCTCATCTTCAGCGACGCCTCCCTCCTGGACATGGCCCGCCGACGCCCGGCCACAATCAACGATTTCCTGCTCGTCAGCGGCGTCGGAGAGGCCAAAGCGCGTCGCTACGGCGAATCTTTCCTCAGGGTCATCAACGGCGGCTGACAAAACTTTTTTCGCCTAATATATAATTATATGAGGGAATTTTGCTAATTTTGCCGTTAGTTCGGTTTTGGAGCTGAAACTCCAGGCTTAAAACTCAAAATTCTCAAAATGAAACGAACCAAAATAGTAGATATTTTCGACCCCGCCAAAATCGGCTCCGAGGTTGAAGTTATGGGCTGGGTACGTACCCGTCGCGGCAACAAAAACGTCCAATTCATCGCTCTGAACGACGGCTCTACAGTCAAGAACCTTCAGGTGGTCCTCGACCTGAGCAAGTTCTCCGAAGAGGAACTCCGCCCCATCACCACCGGCTCGTCCATCCACGTCAAAGGCAAGCTCGTCGAGAGCATGGGCAAGGGCCAGACTTGCGAAGTGCAGGCCGACAGCCTCGAAATCTTCGGCTCAGCCGACCCCAACGAATACCCCCTCCAGAAAAAAGGCCACACCCTCGAATTCCTCCGCGAAAAGGCCCACCTGCGCCCCCGCACAGCTACCTTCGGCGCAATCCTCCGCATCCGTAGCGCGCTGGCCTTCGCTATCCACAAATTCTTCCAGGAACGGGGATTCTTCTACCTCAACACCCCGCTCATCACAGCCTCCGATGCCGAAGGCGCCGGCGCTATGTTCCAGGTAACCACCCTCGACCTCGACAAACTCCCCCGCACCGAAGAGGGAGCCGTCGACTACTCCAAGGACTTCTTCGGAAAGCACACATCACTCACCGTTTCCGGCCAGCTCGAAGGCGAACTCGGCGCAACCGCACTCGGCGCTATATACACCTTCGGCCCCACATTCCGTGCCGAAAACTCCAACACCCCGCGCCACCTCAGCGAGTTCTGGATGATTGAGCCCGAAGTGGCTTTCTTCGACATCGAGGACAACATGGAGCTGGCCGAGGACTTCGTAAAGTACTGCATCCGCTACGCTCTCGACCACTGCCGCGACGACATCGAATTCCTCCAGGAGCACTTCGACCCCGAACTCATCAACCGCCTCGAATTCGTCCTCCACAACGACTTCGTCCGCCTCACCTACACCGAGGGCGTCGACATCCTCATGAAGTCCGGCAAGAAATTCGAATTCCCCGTCCACTGGGGCACAGACCTCCAGAGCGAGCACGAGCGCTACCTCGTCGAAGAGCACTTCAAGAAACCCGTTATCCTCACAGACTACCCGCGCGACATCAAAGCCTTCTACATGAAGCAGAACGACGACGGCAAGACCGTCCGCGCAATGGACGTCCTCTTCCCCAAAATCGGCGAAATCATCGGCGGCTCAGAGCGCGAGGCCGACTACGACAAGCTCATGGCACGCATCGAAGAGCTCCACATCCCCATGAAGGACATGTGGTGGTACCTCGACACCCGTCGCTTCGGCACAGTACCCCACAGCGGATTCGGTCTCGGATTCGAACGACTCGTCCTCTTCGTAACAGGCATGACCAACATCCGCGACGTCATCCCCTTCCCCCGCACACCCAACAACGCCGAATTCTAAGCATCTGCATCCGGGTATATAACTCACCTTCAACCCATTATCCGCAAAAAATGTAGGGACGCACGTTGGTGCGTCCTTATTTGCGTCCGGGCATGTATGGAGGCCCCGAGCCCCCGCTCGCCGCATTGGCTCGCAAACGGGCCGCCAAAGGGTTTGTCTTTGGGTGGTCATTCAAAAAAATAAATTTTTTTCAAAGCCCAAAAGCCCTGAGAGCAAGCCCATTAAGCATCGGAGCCTCAAAAAAAATTGTGCACTTTGCACGCATGTGCAAAGTGCGCAACAATTCCCTAATTTCTGTTGTAACTTTGTACCCGCAAACCAGCCTTGGCCAGGCGGTTTGTCATAGTGAAGGGCTTTAGCCCCTTAATTATGCATTATGCATTAACTAATACCCGCCCCCCAGGGCCTTGTACAGCTGCACCAGGGCAAGGTACTCATCGCGCACGGCGTTGGTCACACCCACCTGCGCGTCGAAGTAACGCCGCTGGGCATCGAGAACATCGATGTAGTTTATCACACCCATATTGTACTGCATATAAGCCAGTTGGGTATACTTCTGCGCCGCGTCGCGCAACTCGCGCCGCTTCTCCGACGTCTGGCGCATCAGTCGGAATGTGATGGCCGCATCGTCTACCTCGCGGAAGGCATTGAGCACAGCCTGCTCATAGCCGTAACGCGCGCGGTCGTAGGCCGCTATAGCCGCCTTGTGCTTGCGCTTGTTGCGGCCGAAGTCCAGAATCGTACCCGTGATCTGGCCCACCACATAGCTGAAAGGCGACTGCAGGAAGCCCTTCACCTGGTCGTTCTCCAGACCACCGGTCAGAGATATGCGCAGGCGGGGAAAGCGGTCGGCATAAGCCACACCCACGTTGGCCAGCGCTGCCCGAAGCGACGCCTCCGAGGCCTGCAGGTCCGGACGACGCTGAAGCAACGTCGACGGGATGCCGACCGGTACCGAGTCCGGAAGGCCCATCTCCAGCGCCAGCGACGAGCGCATGATCTCCTCCTCCGGGTAGCGGCCCATCAGCACCGCGATGGCGTTCTTCTGCACCTCGATGCTGCGCTCCAGGTTCGGAATCATCGCCGCAGTGGTAGCATACTCTACCTGCGCCTGCTGGTACACCGTCTCAGGCGTCAGGCCCCCCTCGAAGCGCAACTTAGCCTTCTTGAGGTTCTCCTCGCGCGTGATGAGCGTACGCCGTACAATGGCCAGCTCATTGTCCAGGGCCACCAGATTGAAGTAGGCCGACGCCGCCTCCGCAATGAGCGTGATGCGCATGGCGCGTTCGTCCCATACCGACGCCTCGTAGTTGGCCAGTCCCTTCTTGCGGGCCCAGTTCAGGCCACCCCAGAGGTCTGCCTCCCAGCTGAGGGTCGCCTTGAGCGAGTACTCGGGGTCAGAGGTACTCTTCCCCTGATAGTAGTCGTTGGTCTCGTTGTCGGCCAGGGCCAGCGCACTCAGGGTCGGGAAGAAGTTCGACTTCGAAACCCCGTAAAGCTGACGCATCTCCTCGATGCGCGCGCCCGCCGCAAGCAGGTTGCGGTTGTGCTCCAGAGTGGTGGAAATGATGCGCACCAGCGACGAATCCGCGTAGAGCTGCCACCATTCCGTGTCGGCCAGCGTCAGAGAGTCAATCCCGTTGTGGCCGATTTCAGCCGGCAGGTTCAGCTCGGGCTGCACGCAGTCCTTCACGCCCGAGCACCCTGCCAAAAGCCCCGCCAGAGCCACCGCAGCTCCTGCCAATATATTATTAATGTGTAGTCTCATCTTTAACCTTTTCAATTTCTCTTTTACTATGCGAAAATTTAGACACAAAGTCCTTAGCACGGTCAATCATCACAAAGAAAAACGGCACAAAAATGATGCCCACCGTGATTGCCACAAGCATTCCGAAAAATATTCCCGTGCCGATGTCGCGGCGCGCCGCCGAACCCGGACCCGAGGCAAGCACCAGCGGGAGCAGCCCCAGCATGAAGGCCAGCGACGTCATCAATATCGGGCGGAAGCGCAGGCGCATCGCCGTCAGGGCAGCCGCTACGGCCGTCTTGCCCTTCTCGACCTCCTCCTTGGCAAACTCCACAATCATAATGGCGTTCTTCGCCACAAGGCCCACAAGCATCACAAGCCCGATCTGGAAGTAGATGTTGTTCTCCAGCCCCATCATGGCGATGCCGGCATAGGCGCCGACGCCCGCAACCGGAAGCGAAAAAATCACCGCCAGCGGTACTGTCCAGCTCTCGTACTGTGCCGCCAGGAACAGGAACACAAACAGGAACGCAAGTCCCAGAACCATCGCCGTGTTCCCCTCCTGGTGCCGCTCCTGGTACGACAGGCCCGCCCACTCAACGCCGATATTCTCCGGCAGGTGGGTGGCGACGATGTCCTCCAGCTCGCTCATGGCCTGGCCCGTACTGTAGCCCGAGGCCGCGTCGCCGCTGATGGTCGCGCTCGTAAACATGTTGAAGCGGCTCACCGAACCGGGGCCGGCCGTAAAGCGCGTCGTACCCAGCGACGTAATCGGAACCATCTTGCCCCCGGGACCGCGAACAAAGAACAGGTTCAGGTTCTCGCGCCCGGCGCGGTACTGCGCATCGGCCTGAATATAAACGCGGTAGATGCGGTTGAACATGTTGAAGTCGTTCACGTAAACCGAGCCCGTAAAGGCCTTCATGGTCGAAAAAATATCGCTCACGGGGATGCCCTGCAGCTTGGCCTTGTCGCGGTCAACGTCGAAGAACAGCTGCGGAATGTCCTTCTGCATCGACGTCGACAGCCCCGAAATGGCCGGGCACTGCTCGGCATAGTAGCGCAGGGTGTCCACGGCGGCCGCCAGGTCGTCGTAGGTAGCGTCGCCGCGCGCCTCCAGCACCATCTCGAAGCCGCCCGACGAACCCAGGCCGGGGATAATCGCCGGCGAGTAGAAGTTCACGCTTGCCTCGGGATAAGCCGCAACCTCGGCGGCGATGCGGGCGCGCACCTCGGCCAGCGAGTTGGTCCCGCGTTTGTCGGCACCCTTGAGGATGACGGTCATGGTGGAGTGCGCCTGGTTGGTGCCCGACCGCGGGCTCGAGCCGTTCACGGGCAGAACGTACTCCACATCCTTGTCGGCCATGAGGAATTTCTCCAGGCGCGCCGTAACCTCGCGGGTGCGCTCAATGGTCGCGCCCTCCGGAAGCGAAAGCTCAACGGTGAAATATCCCTGGTCCTCCGGACTCATGAAGCTGGTGGGTACCAGCCGGTTACCGAGGTAGATAAGCACCAGCGCAAACCCGAAGGCGGCGAACATCCGCCTGGGGTTGCCGATGGCCTTGCGCACAAGGTGCTGATATTTGCGGTTCCCCTTGGCCAGGCCCATGTTGATGACCCTGAAAAGCTTGGGTTTGCGGGTATGGGTGGCCGGGCGCAGAAGACGCGAGCACATTACGGGCGTCAGCGTCAGCGCAACAATCGTGGAGATTATCACGCTCACCGCAATAGTGATGGTGAACTGGCGGTAGAGCTGCCCCGAAATGCCCGGCAGGAAGCTCACCGGCACAAACACGGCGCAGAGCACCAGCGACATGGCAATCAGCGCACTGCTCAGGTTGGCCATGGCACGACGCGTGGCCTCGAAGGGGCCAACGTGCTCCTGCTCCATGATGCGGTCGACGTTCTCAACCACCACGATGGCGTCGTCCACCACTATACCGATGGCCAGAATCAGGCCCAGCAGCGTGAGCATGTTCAGCGAGAAGCCGAATATAAGCATCACCCCGAAGGTGCCCACCAGCGAAATAGGCACCGCGACCACCGGTATGAGCGTCGCCCGCCAGTTCTGCAGCGACAGGAACACAACCAGCACCACCAGCAGAAGCGCCTCGAAGAAGGTGCGGTAAACGTGGTGAATAGAGTCGGCGATGTACTCGGTCATGTCGAACGGAATCTCGAAACTCAACCCGTCGGGGAAATTCTTGCTCAGCTCGTCCATGGTGTTGCGCACCTGCGTGGCAACGTCCATAGCGTTTTCCCCCGGAAGCATCGAAATTTCCAGGATGGCCGCATTGCCCCCGTTGATGCCGCTCTCGGTGGCATAGCTCTGGGCGTCGAGCTTCACATCGGCCACGTCGCGCAGGCGGATTATCGACCCGTTGGCGTTGGCGCGGATCACGATGTCCTCAAAGTCGGTCACCGACGAGAGGCGCCCGCGCGCAATGATCGGCACAGTCAGGTCGATGCCGCTCATCGGCGCCTGACCCAGAACGCCCGCCGCACTCTCGCGGTTCTGGTCCTTGAGCGCGCTCTGGATGTCCTGAACCGTCAGACCCAGGTCGGCCAGCTTGTCGGGCTTCACGAAAATCTGCATCGCGTAGTAGCGCCCGCCCACATTGCGGATGCTGCCAACCCCCGGCACGCGCCGCAGGTAGTCTATCACGTTCAGCGTGGCGTAGTTGGAGAGGTATATTTCGTCGAACTTGGGGTCGGTGGAAAGAAGCGCTATGGTCATAAGCTTGGCCGCTGTCTCCTTCTCGACGCTGATACCGTTCTGCACGACCTCGATGGGCAGGCGGCTCTCGGCCTTCTTCACGCGGTTCTGCACGTCCACGGCAGCCAGCTCGGGGTCGGTGTCGATGTCGAAGGTCACCAGCGTGCTGAAGCTCCCGCTGTTGGAGCACGACGACGACATGTAGATCATCCCCGGCGTGCCGTTGAGCTCCTGTTCTATGGGCGTGGCCACTGCCTGGCTAACCGTCAGGGCGTCGGCGCCCGGGTAGGAGGCGCTCACCTTCACCACCGGCGGAACGATGCGCGGGTACTGGTCCACCGGAAGCATCATCAGGCCTATCAGACCCAGGATGAGGATGACGATGGATATAACTATGGAAAAGACCGGATGGTCCAGGAAGAAATTGCGCTTCATGGCTTACTCGGCTTTGGGGGTTTGGGCTTCAGTGGCGTGCACGGGCGCAACCTTCATGCCGTGGCGCAGCTTGTGGAACCCTTCGGTCACCAGCTGCTCGCCGGCGCCCAGGCCGCGCTCTATGATTATGCTGTTGTCCTGCTCGGGCCCGGTCTCCACGAAGCGGCGCTCCACGATGCTGTCGGGCCGCACCACGTAGACGTACACCGCGCCCTTCTCGATTTCAAGCGCCTTGGAGGGTACCTGGATGGCGTCCTCGCGCACGTCCATCAGCACCTTCACGCGCGTGAACTCGCCCGGCAGCAGGGTGTGGTCGGGGTTGGGCATCTCGGCGCGCACGGAGAAGGTGCCCGTGGTGGGGTCCACCTGCGGCGAGGCAAAGTCCACCAGCCCCTGGAAGGGGTACACCGACCCGTCGGCCAGCGTCACCGTCACATAGGGGTTCCAGCGGCGGTCGTCGTCCTTCTGACCCAGGTTCACGTTGCGGTTCTTGCTGTTGAGGTAGTCCAGGGCCGTCATGGAAAAGTCCACCAGCACCGTGTCGCTCTTCACCACCGTGGCCAGCAGCGACTGCCCGCCGGTGCCCACCAGCGTGCCGATGTCGGCGCTGCGCTCGGATATGTAGCCCGAGATGGGACTGGTCACGGTGCAGTAGCTCAGCGTCAGCTCAGCCTGCACCATGTCGGCCTGCGCAACGGACTCTTCGGCCTTGGCGTTCTCGTAGGCGGCGATGGCGTTGTCCAGATCCAGCTGGCTGGCCGCGTTCTGTTCGAACAGGGGTCGGATACGGGCCAGGTCGCGCTCGGCCTTCAGCGCGTTGGCCTTGGCCTTGTTCAGCTGCGCACGCGCCTTTTCCAGACGGGCAGCATACACCTTGCGGTCGATCAAAAAGAGCGTCTGTCCCTTCTTAATCTGCGTGCCTTCCTCGAAGAGGATGCTCTCCAGATAGCCCTCCACGCGTGCGCGGACCTCCACGAACTGCTGCGCACGGATGCGCCCGGCATACTGCCCGTAGACGTTCACCAGCCCCGGCTCAACGCGCTGGACCTCCACCGCAGGCAGAGGCGCCTCAGGCGGCCGGCTTCGGAAAATTATGCACAGGATGATGATTACCAGGACTACAATAGCTATAATTCCGGCAATGAGGCTCGAACGTCGAGGGTTATTACGGACGGCGGCGGGCAGAGCAATTTTTCGCATAACAGATGAATGTACAATTTGACAAAATACAAACGCAAATATAAACAAAAAAGTTCAACCGCCCCAACCCGCTTCGAGATTAATCAAGATTAGTCCACCAACCCGCTTCGAGATTAATCTCGATTAATCCCGTTAAATCAAGATTAGTCCCCTCAAAAATTGTGCATTATGCATTATGAATTATGAATTATGAATTAAATCCTAATCACTATGAACTACAAACCCTTTCTCACCACCGCCGTAGCGCTGCTGACGGGCTTCTACGGCCCCCTGCTACCCTACATCAGCATCTGCATGCTGCTGGTAGCCATCGACTTCGTCACCGCGCTCAACCTCAGCCGTCGCCTCCGTCGCCGGGGGCTGCCCGCCGACCCGCGCCTGAGCTCCCGCAAGTTCGGACGCCTCGTCGCCACCATGGTGCGCATCTTCGTGGCCTTCACCGTGGCCGCGCTCATGCAGCAGCACATCCTCGGAGCCTACATCGAGAGCTTCGACGCAGTCCGCACCCTCGCCGGCGCCATCTGCTTCCACCAGCTCATGTCAATCCTCGAAAACGAATCCTGCGCCACCGACTCCACCTGGGCCAAACGCGCCCGCAAATACCTCTCCGACAAAACCCCTCGCCACCTCCAATGAACCCCGGTGCGTCCAAAGGGTATGGAGGTGGCGAGCTCCCGCTCGCCACACCGGGCCTCCAGGTCCGAAAAAAGTGTAACCAAAGGAATTTTGCGGGGAGGGTGAAAAATTTTTTGCGTAAGTGGCGGAAAAGTCGTAAATTTGCCATGCCGACCGCAACGCAGAGGCCCGGTCCGCGGGCAATGCGGGTGGGAGGCAGCGACATTTTGGAAAGCGTTTACTCGACGCTCCTTCTTGGCAGTGGAAATCTGGTAAATTTCAAATCTCAGCCAAGAATGAGACAACGGTAGATGCCTTTGGATATGTATATTTCCCCGAGAGCGGCGCGCGAGCGCACGCTATCGGTGCGTCTGCATATTCTGCGTGAGGCTTCTGCGTTGTCCGTTCTACTGAGATGGGCTTACCAGAGCCTCCACTGCGGAACGGGCAACAAGTACAGGCACTCACGCTTTTCTTTTTCCACCAAACAACCGCGACTCAGGGGCGCCTATAGCGACACATTTCCTAATCTATGCAAAGAAAGCTTTTAGGGGCACTTCTTTGTTGCATGGGGTCGGTGATGCCGATGGCAGCCGACGACGGGACTCCCTGCCTCATCTTCACCGGGGCAGCCGACCAGCCCTGCGCGTTGGACCTTGCGAGGTACAACCGCGTGGTGTTCGGTGAAAACTCCATGACGGCCGTCAATACCAAGGACCCAAGCGACAAAGTGGAACTGCTCTACTCTGCCTACCATCACCTTGAGGTGGGCACGGCTCAGGCATCGGGCATCGGCGGGGTTGAAGCTCCGGCATTCGCCCTGAGTTATGATGCTGAAAATCAAGCACTGAAACTCGAAGGCTCCGACGCCGAGTCTAAGTTTGCCGTCGGCGTGTTCAACGTGGGCGGCGTGCTGGTGTGCCACACCGAGCTCCGGCCCGGAGAATCCGCTTCGCTTGCCAACCTTGCCTCCGGGGTCTACATCGCCGTGGCTGCCGGTGAACAGGGAGCACAAAAAATCAAATTCGTAAAATAAAACCTATGAAAACCAATAAATTACTCATTCTTGCCCTTGTGTGCCTCGCAACAATGATGGCCTGGGCCAAGCAGGACAAGGTTCTCCGCATCTTCAAAGGCGGCGAAATCATCCAGGAATACACCCTCGATGCCCTGGACTATATCGAAGTTCAGGACCTCATCT
Organism: uncultured Bacteroides sp.; assembly: GCA_964397235.1. Taxonomy (GTDB): domain Bacteria; phylum Bacteroidota; class Bacteroidia; order Bacteroidales; family Muribaculaceae; genus CAG-873. The sequence goes on from CAYNHP010000003.1 coordinate 18,682, forward strand.
CTGCTCCTGAGGATGTTAACGCATCCGTAAGTTCTACCTCCATAACCATCAAATGGAGCGCCGTGGAAGGTGCTACCTACGATGTGTACCGTTCGCCCGACAATGTAAGCTTCACTCAGATCGCCAGCGGCTTAACCGCCACAACTTATACCGATGAAAACCCGCTCAAAGGCTCGAACTACTATCGTGTAAAAGCAGTAGTCGATGGAGTGGAAAGCGGTTACACGGCATCCGTAAGCGCGGCACTGCCCGACAATGGCCTTGAAAGCGGTATCTATCTGGGCATCAACGCGTTCAACCAAGCCCTTTACCAATATCCGGTCCTCTACTTGAACGAGGCGTCCCTCCCCGGCTTCAACGACTTCATCGACGGCCTGACCATGAAAAACGGCACCCTGCAGTTCTACGCCGTCGACGAAGCACTGAATATCCTGCAAGCCACCGCCCTTCCTTCGGATGTTTCGACGGTTGCCATCGTAACCTTTACCGACGGCCTCGATCAGGGTTCGTTTATGATGGATAAACCTTATGAAAGCAACGAAGAATACCTTGACGCGCTCAACAAGCGAATCATGGAGGAAACTATTGCAGGCCAGAATATTACGGCATATAGCATCGGATTAAAGGGAGATGATGTTAAGGACATTACCACCTTCCGCAACAACCTCCAAAAACTGGCATCTTCGCCCGAAAATGCAACTGAGGTGACCAGCATGTCGGAAGTTAACGCAAAGTTCCAGGAAATTGCAGAGAAGCTCTCTCAGACCAACTACGTGCAGACTATCAACCTGACGATTCCCGGTCTGGCCAATGGAACAAAAGTAAGATTTACTTTTGACAATGTAAAAGATGCAGCGTATTCCAACATCTACCTTGAAGGTGTTTTCAACCTGAAGGAAAAATCGCTTGACGACATTGAATACCATGGTCTTACATCTTCTTCCGGCACTACGGTCAAGGGTAAGGTCGACGGCATCTTTGTCACATTCACGTTCGAGCGTGTCCGCACCGACGACAATGTACTGATAAAGAGCGAATTCACCGACGAATGGACTTTCATTACCTCGAATTCCACATGGCAGATTAACTCCGAGTTTGACAAAACTGAAAATTCTGATATAGAAAACCAGCGTAGTTCTGCCGCAATCATGCTTGTGCTCGACTGCTCAAACTCTCTTGGTGACCAGTTTGCAACGGCTCAGTCCAACGCTAAGGGCTTCATCAAGACCCTCTATGAGGCATCAGGCATGGCCACCGACCCCGAAAATCCCAATGACCCCGGAAACACCGAAACAACAATATATTCTTCCAAACCCCTCGACCTGTCTGTGGCAATTTGGAAGGACAACACTCGCTATTATCTCACTGTTGATCAGTACAAAAATGCCAATCTCTCCGGCGCCAACATCGAAGGCCTGACCGTTCTTTCTGCCCTGGGTAACTTCATAATTTCTCCCGGTGAGCTCCAGTCTAACTCAACAAATGTGACTTACGCTATGAAGTACTATGAAGATTGTTTGCCGGATAAGGACCAAGCTTCAGTGATAAGCGCAAGATACGGTGACATTAACGACGCCTTGTACAGTCTCGGCTGGAGTGCATTTTCAACCAGAGGTTCATCGTATATGACCAAGACAGCATACGACGACACTTATAATTACCAAATCTACTTATACTATTATACGGGCGGTAACTTAGCCGGTGAAAGTTCACGAAATTCTACCTGGGGTTACATTCGAGGCGTAAAAAGCATTGACGAAAAGGATATCCAATGGTACGAACCCAACGACCTAACCTTATCGGTTAAGAAAGATGGCAAACGAATCTTCCTTTCTTCGATGCCCGACGACCTTAGTGTATATGACGAAGTTGAGGGTGTGGCCGTTTTCATGGGTGACCAAAAGTTCATCATAAAACTCCAGAACGAGCAGAGCGGCTCGATAACAAAGGACATGGCGATGGCTTTATATGAAGATATCTTGCCGACTAAGGAGCAAGCAGAAATCATCAGCCTGAAGTATGATGATGTCAACGATGCTTTGACTAAATTCGGAGGAAGCCGCTTTTCAACGAATGGGGATTCATATATGACTAAAACTGCTTATGATAGCACATATAATTATCAAATCGATCTCTATTATTTCACAGGCGGCAACTTAGCCGGTGAAAGTTCCCGAAACTCTACCTGGGGTTACATCCGCGGGGTGATAACCATTGATGACGAGGAATAACACACTCTAAATCAGCGGGTCTGCCGAAAGGTGGGCCCGCTTTTTGGAGGGATGGTCTCCGGCCCCACCCATCGCGACCGGGCGGTCGGGAGACCGCCCCTCCTAATGCGTTGAGGCACTTTGTGGCGAGCGGGAGCTCGCCACCTCCATACTTGTCGCCCCTTATTCTCTCTTAAAGTCGGCGTCCTGGCGGACGCCTTTTTATGGAGGCTATGGCGTGACCGCCAGCGCCTTCGGCGCAAGCGGTTAGTAAATGTCAACGTCCTTACGGACGTTTTGGGCGTTGAGGGCGGGCGGTAGGTCGGCGCGTCCGTGCCCTTAGGACACTCCGAACGAGTGTCCCTACTTCATGTGTCGCAACCGGGCGGGCGGGAGACCCCTACTCCTAACGCGTTGAGGCTCGTTGGGGGGGCCGGAGGGCGGCGCATCCGATTTTGTTGGTGGGTTAAAAATGGAAAGAGGCCCCCGAAACGCGCGTGGGGGCCTCAAAATCCATTTTAACGTGCACAAAGGACGACTAAGCTCCTATGGACACGGCCTAATTGCGATGCAAAGTTAAGCAATATTTTGAGGAAAAACAAGTAATTACACAAAAAAGTTTGAATCTAGATTTGAACATTCTTTTACAACGAGTTCGGCCTTAGGACTTTGGCTCAATTTATCTAACTCGCCTAGAATCTCATTTATCACTTCATTTCTGTGACGCAAAGAAATTACACCAAGAAAGTAGAGAATAACTCTTATAGCCCCTTTGATATTATGCGAGTCAGTATTATCAACATTTGCAGGTACTTTGGATATACCTTTTTTAACATCCAGGTTGTATAAGCAACCTCCGTGAGCACACCTGTTTCTGACCAATCTTATTGTTTCGAGGTAATTTAAAAAGACTTTAATTGAACAGCCATAATGCTTGGCTATTTCTTTCTTCAATCGATGATCTTTGATAGCTTCATATAAGAATAGGAGGTTTCCGAGAGTCATAAACTCCATAGTTTTCCAAGCCGGCGCATATCTATCTCTCACATACTTTTTATGATGCTCCTCTATTGCGGGATTTTTCTTAACAGCAGCATAGACTTCTCGGTCAAATTTTGCTATGAAACGTCGCTCAATATATGTGGCATTGCAAAACCACCAAGGATCTGTTCCGAAATGAAGAGAGCCCATTAGGGTAAGTCGAGTGCGTATATTTACTTCTATGCGCGTAAGTGCTTTAGTGAGTATGAATCGAAGCTGAGAATCAAACACATACAAATCATGAACTTGTCGAAAAGTAGTACCTTCAACCAGTTCATGTGTTCGGTTTGATTTATTAGGATACGATTTTTCAAATGGAAAAGAAAAGAATCCCAAACGATAGTAGCCTACATTTCCGAGTATTTCCTCTGCTTTCGACATATTGTCAAATTGCATTCCTCGTTTTTTCAGAAGTTCTATCTGTTCTTTAATGGTTAGTGCTCTTTTCTGAGTCTGTTGCATTCTCTAATATTTAATACTGCAAATGTAATCATTTATTCTCATTAAGCCAAATTATGTCCTTGTCTTGCGAAAATGATACCAGGAGCGTTGAACTATTAAGAAAAACTTAATATAACACCGGCTTTTGTAGACTGAAAAATTAGTTATTTTCCGAAGGTATAAAATCCTGTACCTTGATTAAAAAATGCGTGTCCTCTTGCTAAATCTCCGTGACATTGTGGCTCCGTGAGCAATTTTGGGGTAAAGGTGTTGGGAATTTAAGTCGGCGTCCTGGCGGACGCCTTTTTACGGAGGCAATCGCGTGGCCGCCAGCGCCTTCGGCGCAAGCGGTTAGTAAATGTCAACGTCCTTGCGGACGTTTTGGCGTTGAGGGCGGTAGGTCGGCGCCGCCATGCCCTTAGGACACTCCGAACGAGTGTGCCTTCTTCATGTGTCGCAACCGGGCGGTCGGGAGACCGCCCCTCCTAATGAGTGGAGGCACGTTGGGGGAGCGGGAGTTCGCCACTTCCATGTTTTTTGGGCTGGGGCGGCAAAATGGGATGCGGGGATTTGGGAATTTTTTTGTATCTTTGCACAATTATGGGACGACTGCTGGCTATAGACTTCGGACGGAAACGTTGCGGCATCGCTGTGACGGACCCTCTGCGCATTGTTGCCAACGGCCTGACGACTATCCCGACGGCTTCGCTGAGCGAGTTTGTCAAGGACTATATCAGCCGCGAGGGAGTTGACCGCATCATCGTGGGCGAGCCCCGCGATATGCACGGGAACCCGTCGGAGTCGCAGCGCTTCCTGCGCCCGGCCATCGCCCGGCTGAGGCAGGCAGTCCCGGAAGTAGAAATTGTGTTTTTCGACGAGCGCTTCACGTCGGTTCTGGCCCACCGGGCTATGCTGGACGGGGGCCTGGGCAAGATGGCCCGGCGCGACAAGGCGCTGGTCGACGAAATATCGGCGGCGATTATCCTGAACGGATATCTGTCCAGCCGCGATTATAATCCGAATTGACTATGAAATTACCTGTGTATCTATATGGCCATCCGGTGCTTCGCGCCAAGGCCGAGGAAGTGCCCGCCGACATGGCCGGGCTGAAAGATTTGGTGGCGGCGATGTACGACGCCATGTATGAGTCGGAGGGCGTGGGCCTTGCGGCGCCGCAGATAGGCAAAAGCCTGCGGCTTGTGGTGATCGACGGCAGCCCGGTGGGCGACGTGTTCCCCGAGTGCGCCGGCCGGAAGATGACCCTCATCAACCCCGAGCTCGAAATCCTTGATGGCGAGGAGGTTTCGCGCCCGGAGGGGTGCCTGAGCCTGCCCGGCATCAGCGAGGATGTGAAGCGCGTGGAGCATATACGCCTTCGCTGGACCGACGAGGAGGGGGTGGCCCACGACGAGGAGATTTCGGGCTTCCTGGCACGAATTGTCCAGCACGAGTGCGACCACCTCGAAGGGAAGGTGTTCACCGACCACATTTCGGGCATCCGCAAGCAGTTAATCAAGAATAAGCTCAACGCTATAGCCAACGGGCGCGTGGTGCCGGACTATCCCTACCGCACAGCCCCGCGGCGCAAATAATACCGCCATGGCAGACGACAAGAAAGTAATATTTTCAATGGTGGGGGTATCGAAGATTTATCCCCCTCAGAAACAAGTTCTTAAGAACATATACCTCTCCTTTTTCTACGGAGCCAAGATAGGCATCATCGGTCTGAACGGCTCGGGCAAATCGTCGCTTCTGAAAATCATTGCCGGCATCGACAAGGACTTTCAGGGCGAGGTTGTTTTTTCGCCGGGCTACTCGGTGGGCTACCTGGAGCAGGACCCGAAGCTGGACCCGGACAAGACGGTGATAGAGGTTGTGCGCGAGGGCGTGCAGCCGATTATGGACCTGCTGGCGGAGTTCGACAAGGTGAATGAGGCCTTCGGGGACCCGGACGTGCTGGAGGACCCCGACAAGATGGACGCCCTGATTGCGCGCCAGGCCGAGCTTCAGGATAAGCTGGACGCCGCCGACGCGTGGAACATAGACTCGAAGCTCGAGCGCGCCATGGACGCGCTGCAGTGCCCGCCGGACGACCAGAAAATCGCCACCCTCTCCGGTGGTGAGCGGCGCCGCGTGGCCCTGTGCCGCCTGCTGCTTCAGCAGCCCGACGTGCTGTTGCTGGACGAGCCCACCAACCACCTCGACGCCGAGTCGATCGACTGGCTGGAGCAGCACCTGCAGCAGTACCCCGGCACGGTGATCGCCATCACCCACGACCGCTACTTCCTCGACCATGTTGCCGGCTGGATTCTGGAGCTGGACCGCGGCGAGGGTATACCCTGGAAGGGAAATTACTCGTCGTGGCTCGACCAGAAGACCAAGCGCATGGCCCAGGAGGAGAAGCAGGCGTCGAAGCGCCGCAAGACGCTGGAGCGCGAGCTGGAGTGGGTGCGCATGGCACCGAAGGCCCGTCAGGCCAAGGGTAAGGCGCGACTGAACTCCTACGACAAGCTCCTTAACGAGGACCAGAAGCAGCGCGAGGAACGCCTGGAGATATTCATTCCCAATGGTCCGCGCCTGGGCAATAAGGTAATCGAGGCGTCGCACCTGGCCAAGGCCTTCGGCAAGAAGACCCTCTTTTCGGACCTCTCCTTCAGCCTGCCGCCCAACGGCATCGTGGGCGTCATCGGCCCCAACGGAGCGGGCAAGACGACCCTCTTCCGCCTGATCATGGGCCAGGAGGCGCCGGACAACGGCTCGTTCGAAGTGGGCGAAACGGTCAAGGTGGCCTACGTTGACCAGACGCACCACGACCTGCTGCCGGAAAAGAGCGTCTATGAGGTTATCTCTCAGGGAGTTGAGAGCTTCCGCATGGGCGGACGCGACGTTAACGCCCGCGCCTACCTCTCGCGCTTCAACTTCACCGGGGCCGACCAGGAGAAGAAAATCGGCGTGCTCTCCGGCGGCGAGCGCAACCGCCTCCACCTGGCCATGGCGCTGAAGGAGGAGGGGAACGTGCTCCTGCTGGACGAACCCACCAACGACATCGACGTCAACACCCTGCGAGCGCTCGAAGAGGGCCTGGAGGATTTTGCCGGCTGCGCCGTCGTAGTGAGCCACGACCGCTGGTTCCTGGACCGCATCTGCACCCACATCCTCTCCTTCGAGGGCGACGGCGAAGTGGTGTTCTACGAAGGTTCCTACTCTGATTACGAAGAATATAAGAAGCGCCTCAACGGCGGCAAGGAGCTGCCGCGCCGCCGCTACCGCAAGCTCATGGAATAATTATGACCGAACAAGACATCAAACATCTGAAATCCGACCCCGACGGGCTTCTGACCTACGAATACCTTGCCAACCACATCGGGGAATGCGAGCCGGAGGTGCTGGACTTCCTCATTGAGAATATGAGCACCGTGGACCTCTCGGGCCAGTTTCTGGCCAGCGCAGCGCGCTACCTGCACGCCATCGACCACGAGGGCTTCGACCCGGCCATCAAGCGCCTTGTCGCCGCGGCCATCGACCGCGACCGCGAACACCGCTACCTGCCCGACCTGATGCAGGGGCTATACGGGGCCGACTACCGCGAGCGTGCGGCTGCCCTGAGCGCCAGCGACGACAACTTCCGCCGCATCTACAAGCGCCTCTACCCCACGGCCGGGCTTTGATTAATTTTTGTCATCTTGACAGATTGACCCTTTGAAAGATTGACGTTTTGACCCAAACAGAAACAGCAATGCAGACTCTCCGAACCTTGGCCGCCCTGGCGGCGTTGACCATCTGCACCCTCACGGGCTGCCGGGCCTCCGGCGGCGACACCGAGGTTGCACCCGACGTAACTGACTCAATAGAAACACAAAACCCGATTATGGAACCCGATACAAACTCAGTAAAAGTAGCCGTTGAAACGACAGCCGGCAACTTCACCGTGCTGCTCTACGGCGACACCCCTAAGCACCGCGACAACTTCGTGAAACTGGTGAAGGAGGGCTACTACGACGGCACACTCTTCCACCGCGTGATCAACGAATTCATGATTCAGGCCGGCGACCCCGACTCGCGCAATGCGGCGCCCGGCCAGCGCCTGGGCATGGGCGGACCGGACTATAAAATCGACGCCGAAATAGTGTTCCCGAAGCACTTCCACAAGCGCGGCGCCCTTGCGGCAGCGCGCCAGGGCGACCAGGTGAACCCGCAGAAGCAGAGCTCCGGGTCGCAGTTCTACATCGTCACCGGCCGCAAGTCGTCGGCCCAGGAGGTAGAGCAGCTGGACGCTATGCTTCAGACGCGCGCGCGCCAGCAGATTTTCAACCGCCTGGCCCAGAGCCACCGCGACTCCATCATGGCCATGCAGCGCTCGGGCGACCGCGAAGGCCTCGAAACGCTGCGCCAGAACCTCATCGCGCAGACCGAGGTTGAGGCATCGTCCAACGCCGGCATGATGGTGACGCCCGCCATGCGCGAGGCCTACACCAGCGTCGGCGGTGCACCCCACCTTGACGGCGACTACACCGTGTTCGGCGAAGTGATTGAAGGCATGGACACCATCGATAAAATCGAAAAGGTAGAAACCGACGGCGCCGACCGCCCCAAGGAGGACGTGCGCATCATTTCGATGAAGATTCTTCCCAACGACTGAGATGCCGACTGAAGGCAGTATACCTGTCAACCGCTTCACGCTGCCCAACGGACTGCGCGTGGTGCACAGCCCCGATACGACCACGGCCATGGTTGCCGTGGACGTATTATATAATGTGGGAGCGCGCGACGAACGGCGTTCGCTCACCGGGATGGCGCACCTGTTCGAGCACCTGATGTTCGGGGGCTCGGAGCATGTGGCGTCGTTCGACGAAACGCTGGAAAATGCGGGAGGGAAGTCCAACGCCTGGACCTCGAACGACTTCACGAACTTCTACGACGTGCTGCCGGCGCAAAACATCGAGACGGCCCTGTTCCTGGAGTCGGACCGCATGCTATCGCTGGACTTCAAGCCCAAGAGCCTGGAAGTTCAGAAGGGCGTGGTGATAGAGGAATTCAAGCAGACGCACCTGGACCGGCCCTACGGCGATGTGACCCACATCCTGCGGCGGCTTGTCTACAAGGCCGGGCACCCGTACTCCTGGCCCACGATAGGCCTGGAGCCGGAGCACATCGAGCGCGTGACGATGGACGACGTAAAGCACTGGTTTTTCAGCCATTACGCGCCCAATAACGCCATACTGAGCATCTGCGGCAACATCGACTTCGAGTCGGCCAAGCGGCTGGTGGAAAAGTGGTTCGGCGACATTCCGCGGCGCGAGGTCGCCGTGCGCGAGCTGCCGGACGACTGTTTCAACGGCGGGACGGTGCACACGGCCTACGGGAACGTGCCCGTGCCGGTAATCGTCATGGCCTACCCGATGGACGCCTACGGCACTGAGGGTTACTTTGTGGCCGACGCGCTGACGGACGTTCTCAGCCTGGGGCGGTCATCGCGATTCGCGCGCAACCTCGTTTACGGAGCCGGTCAGGGCATCTTCAACTCCGCCGACGCCTCCATCATGGGCTCGGAGCATCCGGGGATGCTCATGATCCAGGCCTCGCTCACTGACAACGCCGACGCCACCATAGAGCAGGCCTTGAGCCTGATTCACAGCGAATTGGAGGCTGTGGGCAGCCCCGGAAACATCGGCGAGCACGAGTTTGAGCGGGTGCAGAACCGCTTCGAGGCCAATTTCCGCTTCGCCGGGGTGAAATACCTCGACCGGGCGCAGGAGCTTGCGCAGGCGGAGTTCCACGGACGCGACATCAACCGCGCCATCGGGGAGCGGCGTGCCATCACCCCCGCGCAGGTCGAAGCTACGGCCAGGCGCCTCTTCGGCGTCGAACCGGTGACGCTGATTTACCGACCGAAAACGCCAGATTGACAAAATTTTATCTGTCAAATTGACAAGTTGACAAATTGACTAATTACCTAACGCTTAAAACCTAAAGCCTAAAACCTAAAGCCTAAAATGAAACATATCCTCGCAATTCTGATGCTTGCCGTTGGCCTGAGCGCCTCGGCTTTCCGTACCGACACTATCTCGGTGGCTTCCAACTACTTACCCGAAGCCATGAAAGTGACCGTAATCGTACCCGACCAGGCCAGCGCGGCCGATCCGGCGCCGACCGTTTACCTGCTCAACGGTTACGGAGGCGACTACACGTCCTGGGGCATCGTGAACAAGGACCTGGGCAACTTCGCTGACCTCTACGGCATGGTGATGGTGATGCCTTCGGGCATGGACTCGTGGTACTGGGACACCCCCGGGCTTGAAATGGAGTCGTTCATCACCAAGGTGCTCGTTCCGACCATCGACAAGAAATATCCCACCATCAACGACCGCAGCAAGCGCGCCATCACGGGCCTGAGCATGGGCGGCCACGGCGCCTTCTACCTGGCGGCCCGCCACCCCGAACTCTTCGGCAACATCGGCTCCACGAGCGGTGGCGTGAACATCATCCCCTTCCCCAACCGCTGGAAAATGGCCAACCTGCTGGGTTCCTACGAGGGCAACGAGCAGGTGTGGAAGGACCACACGGCCGCATCGTATATTCCTCAGCTTCAGGAGGGTGAGTTCAACATCATCTTCGACTGTGGCGTGGACGATTTCTTTGCCGGCGTTAACAACGACTTCCACAACGAGCTGGTCAAGGCCGGCGTGGCCCACGACTATATCTCGCGTCCCGGCGCCCACACCCGCGCCTACTGGGAAAATGCAATCCCCTACCAGCTTTGGTTCTTCAACCGGGCGTTCTCTAAGTAATCCGGTTTTGCAGGCAAAACCGGAGGTTAAAGGGTTATGAGGTTAATTCTTTAGCCAATGTTTCCCTAAGCAGAACATCAGAGAATGATTAATGGAATGTCATTAGATTAAATATAGAGATAGAATTGCTGTGATGTATGCACTATCGCAATGCAACAAAAGATCTGCAAAGTCCAAAAAGACAAGAATGTAGATTCTATTGGTGCAATCAATGTGGTGCATATCATCTTACAAAACAGAAAAATTAACCCTACTGGCCATCCATAACCCATAACCCCATAACCCCATAACCTTTGCTTTGAGCAAGCTCAAAGCAAGTAAAGAACAAAACGTGCGACTGACGCGGCTCACATTAACGAATTTCAAGAACATCGGCGAGGCAGCCCTTGAGCTGTCGCCCAAGATAAACTGCTTCTTGGGCGACAACGGTATGGGCAAGAGTAACTTGCTGGATGCCATCTACTTCCTGAGTTTCTGCAAGAGTTTCGGCGGGGCCCAGGACCCGATGCTGATCCGACGCGGGGAGGACTTCGCGATGCTCAAAGGGGAGTACCAGCGTCGTGGGCTGGCGGAAGATGTGCAGGCGGCGCTGCAGCCGGGTCGGCGGAAGGTGTTCAAGCGTTCGGGCAAGCCTTACGCACGCCTGACGGAGCACATCGGGGCCTTCCCGCTGGTGCTGGTGAGCCCTGCGGATATGGACCTGGTGACAGGAGAGCCGTCGGAACGCCGGCGATTCATCGACGCCATCATTTCGCAGAGCGATGCGCGCTACCTGGACACCTTGCTTCGTTACACGTCGGCCCTGACCCAGCGCAATGCGTTGCTAAAATCCGAAACTCCCCAGCCCGACAGCCTCTATGAAGCTCTTGAGATTCAGCTTGAAATGGCCGCAGGGTACATCACGGCACGGCGACGCGAGGTGATCGGGCAACTGCAGGGGCTGATGGAGCCCTACTACCGCGAAATCGCGCAATGCGACGAGAGTCCGGCCATCAACTACCGCTCGGCTGACTACTCCGCCGAGGGGGGCCTGGCGGCACACCTTGCTCGCCTGCGGGCGCGCGACATCGCCCTGGGCTACACCGCTTCGGGGCCGCATCGCGACGAAATCGAGTTCACCCTCGACGGCATGAGCCTGCGGCGCACCGCCTCACAGGGGCAGACCAAGACTTTTACGTCGGCGCTACGCTTTGCGCAGTACGACCTTCTGCATCAGGCACTTGGCATGCAGCCAATGCTTCTGCTGGACGATATTTTCGACAAACTCGACGCCGGACGCGTGAGCCGAATCATGCGTCTGGTGGGTGGGTCGGACTCCTTCGGCCAAATCTTCATCACCGACACCAACCGCAAGCATCTGGACGAAATCGTGGCCGACATTCCCGGCGCGGCGAAGCTCTGGAGCGTTGTTGACGGCAAATTCATACCCTCACCCGACCATGAAACGCACGGAGCCTAAACTTTTCGACGAGGTTTTCCAGGAAATGATCGAAGCCACGGGGCTGCGGGCGAAGCTCGAGGCGCACTCCATCGAAGCTGTGTGGCCGCGCGTGGTGGGCGACTATATTGCGTCGTTCACCGGTCGGCGCTACGTCAAGGACCGCGTGTTCCATGTCTATCTTGTTTCGGCACCTATCAAGGAACAGCTCTCGTACATGCGCGAGGCACTGGTCAAGAGCCTCAATGAGGCGGCCGGGGCCGACGTCATAGACGCGGTGGTTATTCATTAGGAGATGAGAGATTAGGAGATTATTAGATTAAGGATTAGAGATTAGGAGGATATAATTTTTAAGATTATAAGATTAGAGATTAGGAGATTAAGACCATCATTTTTAGATATTTATAGGCATTTTTGCCAATTTAATTCAACGATATACCATGAGCGAAAGAGTACCTGAACAAAAATTTGATTTTCATCACCGCCAGCCCATTCAGATTCGATTCAACGACATCGACCTGCTGGGGCATCTGAACAATGCCATGTACTTTCAGTTCATGGACCTGGCGAAGGTGAACTACTTCAAGCAATTCACCGGCGACCGCTACGACTGGACCAAAATCGGCCTGGTGGTGGCCCATATCGACGTTGACTTCATCGCGCCGACATTCATCAACGACAACATAGAAGTGCTGACGGCAGTGGCCTCAATGTCCACCCGTTCGCTTATTCTTGAGCAGCGAGTTGTTGAGGCTACCACCGGCGAGGTTAAGTGCGTGGCGCACACAGTGATGGTGAATTTCGACCCGTCGCTGGGCAAGTCGTTCCCCATCAGCGACGAGTGGCGCAACCGCCTGAGCACGTACGAAGGGCGGCAGCTGTAACTATTCCTCCGTGAGGGAGTAGTTGATGAAGTCGTTGAGAGGGCGGAGGACTGTCAGGAGGTCGGCGATGCGCTCAGGCCAGTCGGGATGGTCGAAGATTGACATGTCGATGGGGTGCCACTTGCCGTACTCTGTAAGGCGCAGGAGGTCGATTTCGGGGTGGTCCTTAGGGTAGCCTTTGGGGGCTGTCTTGAGCTTGGGACCGGTCCAGCCGGGGTAGAGGCGCATCATTTCGGGGTTGTCGATAATGTCGCGGAACTCCTCGATGTTGTCCACGATGGCTTTACGTAGTTTTTTGAGGTCGGCGCTCTCGGGGCACCAGATGCCGCCGTAGACGCCTGTTTCGTCGGCTCCGAAGTGGACGTAGTATCCGGCGCCCTGGTGGTGCCGCCCTCCGGGGCCGATGGCGGCGGAGAAGAAGGGCTTGTAGGGGGTCTTGTCGTGAGAGAAGCGTGTGTCGCGGTAGATTCGGTAGACGCAATCCTTGGCCTGAAGGTATTTCAGGCGCGGGTCGGTCTGAGCCAGGCGGTCGATGATGCGCTGGAGGTCGGCCAGCCAGAGGGCACGCAGCTCCTCATATTCGGCTTTGTGTTCGGCGAACCAGGGTCGGTTGTTGTTCCGGGCGAGGTCGTCGAAGAATTTATATAGGCGGGGGATGTAGGTCATTGGGGATGAGGAGATTAAAAGA
>CAYNHP010000003.1:32271-69581 GCA_964397235.1 uncultured Bacteroides sp.
GAGGAGATTAATTGTCAATTTGTCAAATTGACAAGTTGACAAGTTGACAAGTTGACAAATTGACGATTGGAGAAATTGACGATTGGAATTTTCCATCATGGGATGTCTTCCCACTCTATGTCGGTGATTTGCTGCTCGTGGTATACGGTTGTGGTGGTTGAGCCGTCGGCGGGGTCGGTAGTGGTCTGGGCCACTTCGATGTCGGTGAAAGCCACATACTCGCCCACGTCCGGGTCGATTTTCTTTTTGCGCACCTCGGGCTGGTGCTGCCGGTCGTAGTCGTCTTGCTGGCGGTTGTAGGCTTTGCGTGCGCGTTTCTGCGCCTCGCCGATGGGGTCGCGCATGAAGCGTTGAATCTTGTAGGCGTTCCAGAGCAGTTTGCCCAGACCCCACAAAATCCGCACCGTCCAGTACAGGAAGATGCCGAGAATAAAATATAGTATTATCCTGATGAGTGCCATAATAATAGATAAAAATTGCCTGCGGGCTTAGATGCGGTGCTGGCGGAGCAGGCTCAGGAGGACGTACAGCGCGATGGTCCATACCAGACCGCTCAGGCCGTAGCACACCACGAAGATGATTGCAGCTACAACGATGACGTAGCGGATAAAGTTCTCGTGGAAGTCGAAGTTCTTGAATTTGAGGGAGAAAAGTTTGAATTTAGCCACCATTGCGAGCGACACGACGACGATGAGGATAACCATCACTGCCGTTCCGGGGTAGCCGTAGCGCGTAATCCAGCCGTACATGCCGATCCAGAAGATTGCGTTTGCGGGGATTGGGAGGCCGCGGAAGTAGGTGGTCTGTTCGGTATCGATGTTGAATTTTGCCAGGCGTAGTGCGCCGCAGACTGCAATGAGCATCGCGCTCCAGCAGAGCCATGGGTGCAGCGTGTAGGCCATCATGACGTTGAGCATGAGCATGGCGGGGGCTACTCCGAAGCTGACCATGTCGCTGAGGGAGTCGAGGTCGGCGCCGATGGGCGAGTAGGCCTTGAGCAGGCGCGCGGAGGCGCCGTCGAGGAAGTCGAAGATTGTAGCGGCTCCGATGGCAATGAGTGCCCAGTAGGCTCCAAGGAGGGAGCCGAAGGGTTCGTTGAAGTGGAATGCCATAAAAATTGCCACACAGCCGGAGAGCAAGTTGCAGCAGGTCAGGGAGTTTGGAACTACGGAGAATATTTTGCGGAGCATATCAGCGGTTGGGATGCAGGCGAGCCACTTCGGTGATGCCGCCTGTGGTTTTGTCACCGATTTTGACGAGTGTTTCGGTGCCTAAGGGAAGGTAGAGGTCGACTCGCGAGCCGAATTTGATGAAGCCCATGTGCTGCTGGATGTTGGCCTCTTCGCCCGGTTGGGCGTAGGTTACGATTCGGCGTGCGAGAGCGCCGGCAATCTGGCGCATGAGCACGAGCTGGCCTTCGGGTGTGCGGATGACGACGGTGGAGCGCTCGTTTTCGGTGCTGCTCTTGGGGAGGTATGCGGCCATGAAGCGGCCGTTATGGTGGTGGGTGTAGATTACTTCGCCGTCGACGGGGAACCAGTTGGCATGGACGTTGAGCACGCTCATGAACACCGACAGCTGGATGCAGCGGCAGTGGAGGTACTCGTCCTCGAAGGTCTCTTCGAGGGCAACGACGGTGCCGTCGGCGGCAGAAACGACCACATTTTCGGAGTCGCCCTGGAATACGCGGTGGGGTGAGCGGAAGAAGTTCACGGCGAAGAAGAAGAACACGCAGCTGATGGCTGTGACGATTGCGGGCCACACCACGGGGTGTACCCATAACCACAGGGGAACGTTGATTACCAGCAAGATAGCTGCCAAACCAACGAGTATCTCCGTGCCTTCATGATGGATTTTAATCTTTATCTTCTTCATCGTGCACGATTAACGTCGGCAAATATAGACAATTTTCTTGTTCCCACCAAATTTTTGAGCGCTTTTAGCGGTATTTCCCGGAGGATGCGACCTCGTCGAGGATGCTGAGGTATGATGCGTAGCGCGACTGCGAGATTCGGCTTTCGTCGACGGCCTGGCGGACGGCGCATCCGGGCTCGTGGGTGTGGGTGCAGTTGCCGTAGCGGCAGTCGCGGGCGATGCGGAAAATCTCGGGGAAGTAGTGGTCGACCTCCTCTTGCTCGAATTCCACCACTCCGAATCCGCGGACACCGGGGGTGTCGATTATCCAGCCGCCGCCGGGGAGCTCGAACATTTCGGAGAAGGTGGTTGTGTGCATCCCCTGGTCGTGGGCTTCGGAGATTTCGCCGGTGCGGAGGTCGAGGCCGGGGATGAGGTCGTTGATTATGGTGGTTTTACCCACGCCGCTGTTGCCCGACAGGAGGGTGGTTTTGCCCTGAAGGGCTGCACGGAGGGCATCGAGGCCCTCGCCGGTGCGGGCCGATATTTCGATTACTTCGTAGCCGATGGAGCTGTAGAGGTAGCGCACGGCTTCGAGGTACTGGCGGTCGTCGTCGTCCTCGAGCAGGTCTATCTTGTTGAGCACCAGGGTTGCTTCGACGCCGTAGGCTTCAGCCGAGGCGAGGAAGCGGTCGATGAATGCGAATGAGGTGGTGGGATGGGCCAGGGTTGCCACGAGCATTGCGCGGTCGATGTTTGCGGCGATGATGCTGGTGGCTTTGCTGAGGTTTGATGCGCGGCGGATGATGCAGTTGCGGCGGTCGGCCACGCCGGTTATGAAGCACACGCCGTCGGGACCGGGCTCGCCGAGGGTCACTTCGTCGCCGACGGCCACGGGGTTGGTGGTGCGTATGTTTTTGATTCGGAAGTTTCCTTTGACGCGCGCGGGGATGTCGCCCTCCGGGGTGCGGACGATATATGAAGAGCCGGTGTTTTTGATGATGATTCCTTGCATGGGCTGTTTGCGTTTTGGAATAACAATGCAAAAATAGGGAAAAAGGTTGGTGCACGCAAGAAAAAAGCGTCGTCCGGAGGGATGACGCTTAGAGGTACCAAGCAGAATCGAACTGCTGTAAACGGTTTTGCAGACCGGTGCCTAACCACTCGGCCATGGTACCTTGTGGTTTGCGGATGCAAAGGTAAGCGTTTTTTCCGGTCTATGCAAATTTTCCGGTGGAAATTTGTAAAAAAGTTTTTCAAGCCCCCGCCGCGGGGCGTTGCAGATACGGGTTTTTTTTTCTAACTTTGCAGTCCTATAAGTATATATACTCACATGAAACGAACACTCATTATCGGTGCGGTTGCCGCAACGCTGGTTTGCGGTGGCTGCAAGGAACACAAGAAGATGGAAAATCCTTTCCTGGCGCCCTACACGACGCCTTACGAAATTCCGCCCTTCGACCAGATAGCCTACGAGCACTACCTGCCGGCACTGGAGGAAGGCATCAAGGAGCAAAAGGCTGAGATTGAGGCCATTGTGAACAATCCCGAGGCTCCGACATTCGACAACACCATCATGGCTCTGGAAAATTCGGGCCGCACGCTGGAGAAGGTAGCCATTGTATTCTTCGCCCTGGACGAGTCCAACTCGAGCCCCGAGATGGTTGAAATCGCCGAAACTTTCTATCCTGAATATACCAAGGCCGCGGACGAAATTTCGATGAACGACGGCCTGTTCGCCCGCGTGAAGGCGCTCTACGACGGGCGCGACACCCTCGGCCTGGCGCCCGACCAGATGCGCCTGCTGGAGAGCACCTACAAGCAGTTCGCGCGCAACGGTGCACTGCTGAACCCCGAGCAAAAGGCTGAGCTTAAGGAGCTTAACGCCGAGCTTTCGAACCTCTACCTCACCTTCAACAAGAACCTGCTCAACGCCACCAACAGCTTCGCCATCGACGTTACGGACAAGGCGCGTCTGAGCGGCCTGCCCGAATCGAGCATCGCCCAGGCAGCTGACGAAGCCGCCAAGCGCGGGCTGGGCGAGGGCCACTGGGTGTTCACCCTCCATGCGCCGAGCCGCCTGCCGCTGCTGCAGTATGCCGACGACCGCGACCTGCGCCGTGAGATGTACGAGGGCTACACGTCGCTGGCTTCCGAAGGGGAGTACAACAACCTGCCTGTAATCAACAAAATCCTGCAGGCCCGCACCAAGAAGGCCCACCTGCTCGGTTTCCCTAACTACGGCGAATATATGACCAACAACGTCATGGCCAAGAATGTGGCCAACGCGGAGAACCTGCTGATGCAGATCTGGGGTCCGGCTGTGGCCAAGGTGAAGGAGGAAGTGGCTGAGATGCAGGCCGTTGCCAACGAGAGCGGCGCCGGTATCACCATCGCTCCCTACGACTACTACTATTACGCCGAGAAGGTGCGCCAGAAGAAGTACGACCTCGACGAGTCGCAGGTGCGCCAGTATTTTGCGCTGGACAGCGTGCGCAACGGCATCTTCACCATGGCCGAACGCCTCTACGGGGTTAAGTTCACCGAGATGCCCGATGCGCCGAAGTACTATGACGAGGTGACCGTTTACGACGTTACCGACGCCACCACCGGCGAGCATGTGGCCGTGTTCATGACCGACTACTTCCCCCGCGAGTCCAAGCGCCAGGGTGCGTGGATGAGCGAGTTCAAGGGCTCCTGGCAGGAAGGCGACAGCTCCAGCCGTCCTATTATATATAATGTGGGCAACTTCAGCCGTCCCAGCGGCGACACCCCTGCCCTGCTGACCCTTGACGAGGTTGAGACGATGTTCCACGAGTTCGGCCACGGCCTCCACGGGATGCTCAGCCGCGCGCGCCTCAAGAGCCAGGCCGGCACGAATGTGGACCGCGACTTCGTGGAGCTCCCCTCGCAGATTCATGAGCACTGGGCCATGGAGCCTGAGCTGCTGAAGGTTTACGCCAAGCACTACAAGACCGGCGAGGTGATTCCCGACGAACTCATTGCCAAACTCGAGGCCTCAGCCACCCACAACCAGGGTTTCGCCACCACCGAGCTGGCAGGCGCCGCCCTGCTGGACCTGCAGTACGGCAAGCTGGAGGCTGACTCCGACATTGACATCGCCGCCTTCGAAAAAGAAGTGGCCGCCAACCTGGGTATGCCCGCCGAACTTACATTCCGCTACCGCTCGCCCTACTTCAAGCACATCTTCGGCTCCGACGGCTATGCTTCGGGTTACTATACCTACCTCTGGGCCGAGGTGCTGGACACCGACGGCTTCGAGCTCTTCAAGGAGAAGGGTGTGTTCGATCCCCAAACCGCACGCTCGTTCAAGGAGAACATCCTCGAAAAGGGCGACTCTGAGGACCCCATGGTGCTCTACGTCAAGTTCCGCGGCCATGAGCCCAGCGTCGACGCCCTCCTGCGCAACCGCGGCCTCGAAAAGCAGCCTCAGGTGAAGACCAACGCTCCCAGCGGGAAGTGAGGATTAGGAGATTATAAGATTAGGAGATTAAGCGGGTTTGGCCTTCGGGCGCCGCACACTCCTCGATGCCTCCCGATAAATCCTGCAAAATCCCGACGCATCATACATCACGATGCATCTTGATGAATCCCGACGCTTCAAGATAAATCTCGATTAGGCACGATTAATCCCGGTTAATCATGATTAATCTCGAAAAGAAACGAAAATTGATTTAAATCGAAATATATGTTTAGAACAAATACGTGCGGGGAGCTCCGCCTGAGCGATGCCGGCAAGGAAGTGACGCTTGCCGGTTGGGTTCAGCGCACCCGCAAAATGGGCGGCATGACGTTTGTTGACGTCCGCGACCGCTATGGCATCACGCAGGTGGTGTTCAACGTAGAAAAAGACCCCGCACTGACGGAAGCCGCCAACCATCTTGGCCGTGAGTTCGTGGTGCAGGTCAAGGGCAAGGTTGCCGAGCGCACCTCCAAGAACCCCAAGAACCCCACCGGCGACATCGAAATCATCGCCGACGAGCTTAAGGTGCTCAACCCCTCGGAGGTGCCCCCGTTCACCATCGAGGACGAGAGCGACGGCGGCGACGACATCCGCATGCGCTACCGCTATCTGGACCTGCGCCGCACGCCCGTTCGCCGCAACCTCGAACTCCGCCACAAGATGACCATGGAGGTGCGCCGCTACCTCGACAGCAAGGGCTTTCTGGAAATCGAAACGCCGATGCTGGTGGGCTCCACGCCCGAAGGTGCCCGCGACTTCGTGGTGCCCTCGCGCATGAACCCCGGTCAGTTCTACGCCCTGCCCCAGTCGCCCCAGACCCTGAAGCAGCTGCTGATGGTCTCCGGCATGGACCGCTACTTCCAGATTGTGAAGTGCTTCCGCGACGAGGACCTGCGCGCCGACCGCCAGCCCGAGTTCACGCAGATTGACTGCGAGATGAGCTTCATCGAGCAGAACGACGTGCTGGAGCTCTTTGAAGGCATGGCCAAGCACCTGTTCAAGACCATCCGCGGCATCGAAATCACCGAACCCTTCCAGCGCATGCCCTGGGCCGACGCCATGAAGTACTACGGTTCCGACAAGCCCGACCTGCGCTTCGGCATGAAGTTCGTCGAGCTCATGGACGTGCTTAAAGGCCACGGATTCAGCGTGTTCGACAATGCGGCCTATATCGGCGGCATATGCGCTCCCGGCGCCGCTCACTACACCCGCAAGCAGCTCGACGCGCTGACCGACTTCGTGAAGCGTCCGCAAATCGGCGCCAAGGGCATGGTCTACGCCCGCGTGGAGGCCGACGGCACCGTGAAGAGCTCCGTGGACAAATTCTACTCCCAGGAAGTGCTCCAGGAAATGAAAAAGGCAATGGACGCCAAGCCCGGCGACCTGATTCTGATTCTGAGCGGCGACGACGCCATGCGCACCCGCAAGCAGCTCTCCGAACTGCGCCTCGAAATGGGCCGCCAGCTGGGCCTGCGGGACAAGAACAAGTTCGCGTGCCTGTGGGTGGTTGACTTCCCCATGTTCGAATGGAGCGACGAGGAGCAGCGCCTGATGGCCATGCACCACCCCTTCACCCACCCCAAGGACGAGGATATCCCCATGCTGGACACTGACCCCGCAGCTGTGCGCGCCGATGCTTACGACATGGTTATCAACGGCGTAGAAGTGGGCGGCGGCTCAATCCGTATCCACGACTCCGAACTCCAGGAGAAGATGTTCGAAATCCTCGGCTTCACCCGCGAGAAGGCTCAGGAGCAGTTCGGCTTCCTGATGAACGCCTTCAAATACGGCGCACCTCCTCACGGCGGCCTGGCTTACGGCCTGGACCGCTGGGTTTCGCTCTTCGCAGGCCTGGACTCCATCCGCGACTGCATCGCCTTCCCCAAGAACAACAGCGGCCGCGACGTGATGCTCGATGCTCCCGCACCCATCGACCAGAAGCAGCTCGACGAGCTTGAACTGGCCATCGTTCCCCCTGCCGCCGAATGAAGCTCTCCAACATAATTTCCGCTCTCGAAGCCTATGCACCCCTGTCGCTCCAGGAAAAATGGGACAATTCGGGGCTGCAGATAGGCTTACCGCTCGGGGCTGAGTGCACCGGTGCGCTGCTGACGGTGGACGTCACGCCGGAGGTCATCCGCGAAGCGTCACGCCGCGGCCGCAACCTGGTCATTTCGCACCATCCGCTCATTTTCAAGGGCCTTAAGAGCCTGACCGGGCGCACCTTGGCTGAGGAGACGGTCTACGAGGCCGTACGTGCCGGTGTGGCCGTCTACTCCTCCCACACTGCGCTGGACAGCACCCGCGGGGGCGTGTCCTACGCCATGGCGCGACGCCTGGGCGCCGAGCCGGTGCGTGTGCTCAGTCCGGTTGAAATCCGGCGGTGCACCGTCAACGTCATCTGTCCCCGCGAGATGGCCGACGACGTGCGCATGGTGCTGTTCGACCACAACGCCGGCGAGGGCCCTCTGGGTGCCAACGCGGGCATTTCCACCGCTGCAACTGAAGCCTCCGCCGAACCCTACACCGGCACGCAGGCCGACGTGGAAGGTTGGAAATTCGAGAGCGACCGCGAACCCATCCCAGCCTTCGAGCTAATCCACACGCCCCTCACGCGCGTGTCGGCCCGTATCTACGGCTCCGCGGCCCCGGTGCTGGCAGCGCTGGACGGCCTTGCGGACGCCGACCGCATCCGCGTGGACGTGGCCGAGGAGAAGGTCGCCGACCCTGCCATCGGCCTGGGCCTGGTGGCGCGCTTCAAGGAGCCCGTTAGCATGGGCGAACTTGTGGAGCGTCTCCACGAGCACTTCGGCACGGGCGCCATCCGCACCAACGACGCCGGAGCGCAGCCCGACCGCACGGTGCGCACCATTGCCCTGTGCGGCGGCGCCGGAGGCGAGTTCATCGGCGCAGCGCGGGGCGCAGGAGCCGATGCGTATGTCACGGCCGACGTGCGCTACCATGATTTTGCCGACAACCGCGAAGGCATGGCCATCTTCGATATCGGACATTTTGAGAGCGAAACTTGCTCAAAAGACGTCATTTATGATATTCTTTCAAAAAATTTTAGTAACTTTGCAGTTGACTACGCGGAATGCGACGCAAACCCCGTAAAATACCTGTAAAATATGGCAACAGACAATAAAGAACACCGCACCGTGGAGGATCGCCTCAAGACCCTCTACGAGCTGCAGACAATACTTTCCGAAAAAGACCGCATCCGCGAGGTTCGCGGCGAACTCCCCAAAGAAGTGGAGGACCTGGGCAATACCGTCAAGGGCCTCTACGCCCGCGTGGACCGCTACGAAGGCGAGATGGGCGAGCTCAACCACGCCCGCGCCATCAAGGAGAACACCATCGAGCACAAGAAGCTCATGATTGAAACCTACCGCCAGCAAATCGACCAGGTCCGCAACAACCACGAGTTCGACAAGCTCACCGAGCAAATCGAAAACGAGACCCTCGAAATCGAGCTCTGCAAGAAGCAGATCAGCAACCTTAACGAGGAAATCAAGGCCAAGCAGGCAGAAATCGAGGAAACCAAGGAGAAAATAGCGCTCCAGGAGCAGATTCTGCAGGAAAAGAGCAACGACCTTGACAAACTAATCGGCGAAACCCGCGCCGAAGAGGAAGCTCTGTCCATCCGCGCCAAAGGTCTCGAGGGCCTCATCGACGAGCGCACCCTGAACGCCTTCAAGCGTATCCGCCGCAACGCCAAGAACGGCCTGGGCATCGTCACCGTCGACCGCGAAGCCTGCGGCGGCTGCTTCAACCGCATCCCCCCGCAGCGCCAGATTGAGGTGAAGCTGCGCAAGAAGGTTGTGGTGTGCGAATACTGCGGCCGAATCATGGTCGACCCCACCCTGGCTGCCGAAGCCGAAGCTGAAATCAAGAAACAGAAATAAACATAACGGTGCAAATAGGGGTGGTAAGGCGTAGTCCGAACCACGCCCTATTTCATTTTTTCTGGGGCTCTCATCATTAACCACCGGCACAATGTCTAAAAACTTCATCTCTCTAATCCTTCTCACCCTCTGCCTCACAGCCCAGGCCGGCGCGCCGATGCGCAGCGAGGCCATCGCGGAGCTGGCACCCTACTGCACACCGGCCAACATACCGGCCGGCTGCGACGCCACCTTCATGCCCGACGGCACCTCCTACGTGCGCCTGAGCGACGACCGCCGCAAGCTGCTGGTCCATGACATTGCCACCGGAAAGGAAACGGCAACCCTCTTTGACGTAGACCATACGCGCGAAACCACCCTGCCCGACTTCGAACGCTACATCATCAGCCCCGACGGCAGCAAGGTGCTGGTGTGCCGCGAGTCGCAGGCCGTCTACCGCCGCTCGTCTACTGCCCGCTGGTATGTGTACGAGGTGCGTTCGCGCCTGCTTCGCCCCCTGTCCAAACAATTCGAGCGCACGATGGTGCCCTCCTTCTCGCCCGACTCCCGCATGGTGGCTTTCGTGGTCGAGAACAACATCTATGTGGCCAAGCTGGATTATGAGACAGAGGTTGCGGTAACCACCGACGGCGCCGCGGGCCAAATCATCAACGGCGCCACCGACTGGAGCTACGAAGAAGAATTCGACATCACCTCCACCATGACCTGGGCGCCGGACAACCTGACCCTGTGCTACATACGCTTCGACGAGTCGCAGGTGCCGATGTACTCCCTGCCGCTGTACGAAGGCACGTGCCACCCCATGGAGCAGTACGCCCAATACCCCGGGTCGCTGAGCTACAAGTACCCCGTGGCCGGGGCGCCCAACTCGCAGGTGAGCGTCCACAGCTACGACATCGAAACGCGTAAAACCAAGCAGATCGAGCTCCCGGCCGGCGCGGGATATTATATTCCCCGCATCGCCTACGGCCCGGCCGAAACGCAGCTGCTCGTGGCCACGCTCAACCGCGACCAGAACCATTTCGAGCTCTTTGTGGCCAACCCCAAGAGCACCGTCACCAAGAGCGTCTACGTCGAGGACTCCAAGGCGTGGATTGAGCCGGAAGTGTACGAAGATATCACTCTGGAGGCCGACGGCTTCGTGCTCCCCTCCAGCGCCGACGGCTTTACGCGCTACAGCAAATATTCCTACACCGGCGCACGCCTGAGCGTCATCACCCCCGAGGGCGTTGATGCCACCGCCTACTATGGTTCCGACGCCTCCGGCAACCGTTACTACCAGCTTGCGGCCCCCACGCCGATGGACCGCACCATTGAGCGCGTCGACCGCAAGGGCACCCGCAGCATCATCGGCGCAAAAAGCGGCACATCGTCGGCGCGATTCGCACCCGCGTGCGCGCATATGATGGTGACTTACAGCGACATAACCACTCCTCCCACCACCACGCTGACCACTTCCGCCGGCAAGACCCTCCGCACCCTCCAGGACAATAAGGCGTATGCCGACCGCACCGTAGGGCGCCTCCAGAGCAAGGAATTCTTCACCTTCACCACCCCGGAGGGCGTTCAGCTCAACGGCTACATAGTGAAGCCGCGCGATTTCAACGCCGGGACGAAGTACCCCGTGATCATGAGCCAGTACAGCGGCCCGGGCTCACAGCAGGTGCTGAACAAGTGGAGCTTCGACTGGGAGACCTACTTTGCCTCGAAGGGCTACATCGTGATGTGCGTCGACGGGCGCGGTACCGGTGGCCGAGGGGCTGCCTTCCGCACCTGCGTGTACAGGAATCTTGGCCACTATGAGACCATCGACCAGCATGCCGCCGCCCGTTATGCCGCCTCGCTGCCCTACGTCGACGGCTCCCGCATAGGCATCTACGGCTGGAGCTACGGCGGCTACCAGACGCTGATGTGCGCCGGAGCCGACGGTGCGCCCTACGCTGCCGCCGTGGCCGTGGCCCCGGTGACCGACTGGCGGTTCTACGACACCATCTACACCGAGCGCTACATGCTCACCCCCCAGCAGAACGAGGCCGGCTACAATGCCTCCTCGGCCATTCTGCGCGCAATTCACCTGAGCTGCCCCCTGCTGATAATGTACGGCACGGCCGACGACAACGTCCACCCCGCCAACTCCCTCCAGTATGTGTCCACGCTGCAGAGCGCCGGAATCTGGTGCGACATGTTCGTGTTCCCCAACATGAACCATTCTATCTACGGCTGCAACGCCCGCGCGGTGGTCTACGGCCGTATGTTCGACTTCTTTGAATCTAAACTGACGCACAAATGAAAGACCACAATATATCCGGCCACGGACCCCATACTCCCTCAGCAGTAATATCCTCCCTCTGGTACAACTGGGTGATAGGGTACGGCGCGCTGACAATTCCCAAAATCGTGGCTTTCTTCATGCCGCGCATCACCATCCCGTTCATCATCCTGCTGGAGGCTTTTTTCCTGTCGGCCTACATGCGTTCGCGTGGTCACCGCACGCTCGGGTCCTGCTCCCACCTGCTGGTGGTGAGCTGCCGCGCCCTGGCCATCACCGGCCTGGCGATGATTGCAATCCTGATTCTGTTCACCGACCACATCGTGCCGACGGTGTTCCGCATAGAGACCTACAACGGCGACATCCCCTTCATCGTCTGCCTGGTCATGGCGCCGGTGCAGCTGCTTACGTGCGCATGGCGCCTGCTCTTTGGCGACAAGACGGCCCGTTGCCGCCGATGCCATGACCGCCACAAGGCTTATGCCCCTGACACGGCCATCGTACAGATTTACTTCCGCGAGTCCCGCTACCAGCTGCAGGTGCTGCTGGCCATCTCCGCCGTGCTGGCCACCCTGGAGTACTGGTACTACTTCACCCGCTATATCAACGCCAACCTCAACCAGCAGGACCTGTTCGTGTTCAACGTGCTGCCCATCCTGGCATGCATCCTTTCGATATTCTTCCTCGGAGGCCGCTATACCACCCTGGACCATCTTTACAAAAGTATGTACGGCGACGCCACGGCCAACCGCCGCATAACGCGCGTGCGGTTCCTGGTGTTCTGCGGCGACGAACTGCTGGTATCGATGAAGCAGAACGGCAAGTGGGACACCCCCTTTGCCCAGACCATGCACCACACCGACCATCTGGGCGACCACCGCGCCAAAGTGATGTTCGCCGACGAGTCGGGCATCAGCGAGCCGGTGGTAAAATACCTCTACACCAACCTCACCTACGCCACCGACAGCAACGTGATTCATTACGCCGTGTTCCTCACCCCTGCCCAGCGCGAATCCCTGGGGCCGGAGAAGATGTGGTTCACGGCCTATATGATTGACCAGGCCCTTGCCACCCGCTCCATGGAACCCCTGCTGGCCCAGGAACTCTACCGCATCCACACCATCACCATGGCCTGGAAGACCTACGACCGCGAGGGCAAGCGCCTCTATCCCATCCGCAACTACCGCCCCACCTTCCGCTTGCGCGACCTGCCGGACTGGAATGTGGACTACGACGACGACCACTGGGTGCACGTGGCCCGCTTCAACCAGGACCAGTCATTCTTCCGCCTCCGCAAGCTATGGATGCAACTCACTTCCATCTTCCCCAAGTCGACCCAATCATAGTCATCCTCGGCCCCACCGCCAGCGGCAAGACCGCCCGCGGAGTGGCCCTTGCGCGCAAACTCGGGGGTGAGATTGTCAGCGCCGACTCCCGCCAGGTGTACCGCGGCATGGACATCGGCACGGGCA
Organism: uncultured Bacteroides sp.; assembly: GCA_964397235.1. Lineage (GTDB taxonomy): Bacteria > Bacteroidota > Bacteroidia > Bacteroidales > Muribaculaceae > CAG-873. Next base: position 45,256 of record CAYNHP010000003.1, read on the forward strand.
AGGACCTGGCCGACTATGGTTCGGATGTGCCCTACCACATGATCGACATCGCACCGGCCGGGTATAAATACAACCTCTTTGAGTACCTCCGCGACGCCCGGGCAGCCATTGCCGACATCCGCGCGCGCGGCCACCGGCCCATCGTTGTCGGTGGCACCGGACTCTACATCGAGTCGCTCCTCAAGGGCATGAATCTGCCCGCAGTGCCTGAAAACCAGCCACTGCGCGAAAGCCTGCGCGGAAAATCACTCGCAGAGCTCACCGAGATTCTCGCGGGCATGAAGAGCCTGCACAACACCACCGATGTGGACACGGCCGCCCGCGCCATCCGCGCCATCGAAATCCAGACCTACTACGCCGAGCATCCCCAAGAGGCACGCCTGGCCAACGAGCCGGAGCCGCTGGAAGCCGTAATTGTCGGCATCGACCTGCCGCGCGACGAGCGGCGGCGGCTCATCAGCGAGCGCATGCACCGCCGGTTCGACAGCGAGAACATGCTCGACGAAGTCAAGCGCCTGCTGGGCAGCGGCATAGCGCCTGACGACCTGATTTATTACGGCCTGGAATATAAATTCCTCACCGAGCACCTGCTGGGTTGCACCACCCGCGAAGAAATGGAAACCGGTCTCGAAACAGCCATCCACCAATTTGCCAAGCGGCAGATGACATGGTTCCGCGGCATGGAGCGTCGAGGCTTCAACATCCACTGGCTCTCCCACACCCTCTCCGAATCCGCCTTCATCAGTGCCGTCGAAGCACTTCTCTAACACGCCCCAACGTCTGATTTATCGGGATTAATCATCAACGCCCCATTTTTACCCCCGACTCCAAAAAACTTTTGGTGATTCGGGAATTTTTGCTTAACTTTGGTGCAAGGAGAGAATTTTTCTCAAACAAACACCTGCCGCCTATGAAGATTCGCCGGTTCATTTTGCTGATTATTATGGCATTGGCCTTGGTCATGCCGATGAACTGCGGCGCTGTTTCAGACCAACCCAATGTGGTAATAGATGAGCTGACGGTGGATGTTCGCCCGGAGGTGAAGAACGGGAAGGTGACCCGCATCAAGGAAATTTCCAACTATACATTGTCTGCCAACCGCTCGGACGAGCGCGCGGTGCTGATGGAATATTACGACAACGACGCCATCACCATCGACAAGGCATCGTCGCCCGGCGCAAAGCCCATGTATGTCTCTGCCGAAAGGCCTTCGATTTTCTATTCCGGCAGCCGCATCTGCGCCCTGCCCGTTCAGCTGAAAGCCGGCAAGACGTCCAAAGCGACCTTCGAGCGCAACTATGTGAAGCCGGAATTTTTCCACGGCACAAGTCCGGCAGAGCCCTACACCATCAAGAGCTTCGTATTCACCGTTCATATTCCTAAATCGCTCGCCCACGAACCTATAATAAAGGAGCATAACCTGCCGGCGGGCGTAACGGGGACCATGACCGAAAACGGCGACGAACGCCTCTACACGCTCATCCTCGAAAACATCCCGACGCCCGACAGCCGCGAGCTGAGCGAAGCGCCGTCGCTGGCCATGTGGTGGCCGTCGGTGGATGTGAACCTGAGTTTCGCCGGCGTGGACGAGCTCTACGCCTACCTAAGCGCACTACCGGAGGACATTTCCTCGCCCGCCGAATCCGTAGCGGCCCAAGCGGCAGAGATTACCGCCGGCCTGGAGGATCCGCAGTCCAAAATCGATGCCATCGCGGCGTGGGTTCGCCAGAATATCCGTTATGTGGCCATAGAGCACGGCGAATGGGGTCATCGTCCGGACGCCGCTGCCGAAGTTCTGCGAAAGCGCTATGCCGACTGCAAGGGGTCGGCCAACCTCATTGCTGCGATGTTGCGGGCGGTAGGCATCGACGGTCGCCGGGTATGGATCGGCACTCGCAACAGTACGCCTGCATCATGGAGCGAGCTGGCCGCCCTGAGTTGCGGCAACCACATGATTGCCGCCGCAGTGATGCCCGACACCACCATTTTCCTCGACGGCACGGTGAAATTTGCCCCCAACGGATATGTACCCTACGACGACGCCGGGCAGGAAGTAATCATCGAGGACGGCGCCAGCTACATCCTGACGCGCATCCCGGAGGCTGACACTGACGGTAACGTTTTGAACTACAGCGGTTCGCTGCGGGTAGAGGCCGACATCCTCAAGGGGAGCATCACCCTCGGTTATTGCGGGTACAACCACGTGGGCGTTCAGAATCTGCTGGCCCAGGCGGCCGCCGGGCGCACCGCTTCGGTGCTCAACCGCCTGGTGTGCTTCGACCGCAAGGGCATGACGGCCTCCGACATTGAGGTGCTGTGCGACAACCCCAACGGGGATTGCACCCAACTGACAGCCACAATAACCGACCCCCACGCCGTACGCCGGGCCGACGGGGGTGCCAAACTCTACGTCAGCGTCCTCCCGCTGCGGTTTTTCGACATGAGCCCGTTCGCAGCCAAGAGCCGCTCCATACCCTTCGATATGGGCACGCCGCATCACTTTTCCACCGAACTGACCTTTGCCATCCCCGAGGGTTACGAACCCGAAGCGCTGCCCAAAACCATCGCGCTGGAGTCGGCTTGGTTCTCGGGTGAGGTTGAGTATACACGCCCGGACGAGTCGACGGTGAAATGCCGCGCCACCCTTCGGATGACAGCCACCGGCGGCAACGGCTCCGATCTGGAACAATGGAACAAGGCTGTACGCGAGGTGAACAAGGCTTCCAACGCTCCCCTGATTTTCATCAGGTCCGCACAGGCTCAATAGCTTAGCTAAATCATTATTAATCATTAACTTAAATCGGATTACCATGAACGCAACCACATTTTTCAGAATTTTCGCCATAGTCCTGGGGCTACTGGTGAGCAGCGGCGCCTCCGGAGCCGGCATCAACAAGGGATTCTACAAGAAAGCGGCCAAGAAAGTGTGGGCCATGGACAGCGAGGGCCTTTTCGACCCCTCCAAGGCCATTGCGGACAGCATAGCCGAAGGGCAGTCGGCCGTGGTGATAGCGCGCCAGGACGACTTCGTAGGCAAGCGCATCGAAAACAACTCCATCTACACCGCCAGCGGACGAACCAACCGCACACACCTCGAGCATACAGAGCGGTCGATGGTCAAGTTGCTGGACGAGAGCGCCCTTGAGGATTACGGCACCTTCGAGTTCGGCGGAGATTCCGATAAACCTGTATATGGATTTTACCAGACCTATGCCGTCGACCAGACCTTCGGGGCGCGCGTCCACAAGCCCGACGGCTCCGTGGTGGAGGTGGACGTCACCGAAGCTCTGGAGATGTCCGACGGCAAGAAGGGCGACAAAAACAAGCGGTACAAGATAGCGATTCCGGGCCTGGAGAAGGGCGACGTGCTGGAATATTTCTACTATACGGAGTATGACAACGATGACGACGACGTGGAACTCGTCGACGTGATGCTCACCGACCGCCACCCGGTGCTGGGGCGCCTGCTCACGGGCTCCTTCGACCCCACCCTGACCATCGAGTTCAAAAGCTATAACGGCGCACCCGTGCCCGAACCGGGCAAAGCCGGCAACAACAACACGGCCCGAATGTTCTGCGCCAACCTCCCGGCCATCGACACCCGCTCTTTCCTGTTCGAGGAGCGGCAGCTGCCGTTCGTGCGCCTGAACACAATCAACAACCACGACGTTGCCGGAACCTTCACCCAGCGCGCCAAAAACTCACGCGGCGCCGGCATCTACTTCAACATCTCCGGCACCAAAATCCAGCGCGAGTCCATGGAGCACCTCGTAAGCCTGGCCAACTACCTGTACAAGCGCACCAAACCCATATCCGACATCCCGCGCAAAGCCACCAACATGGTCAAGGACTACGCCAAGACACATCCCGACGCCGACCCACGCCTGCTGGCCGACGTCGCATTCCTGGCTGTGCGCTACCAGAACCTCACCGCAAAACCGGAAGACACCTGGCGAGGTTCGCTCCCGCTGACATTATTTCACAACGAAGTGATGGAGAACCTCAAAGCTTACCCGCTTGAACAGACCGGCATAGCCTACGCCAACGGGCGCGACGAAGTGTCCATCGACGACATGGCCAAGTGGAACCAGGCAACCTATCTCTCGATGGTCGACGGAGTGCCTTACTACCTCAACGCTCCTTACTACTATTCACCCCAGGAACTCCCGGCAGTGCTCCAGGACGTTCCGGCGGTGGTCATCATGGGCCGACTGCGCGACCACAACTACATTTCCGACTACGAGCGCACCACCCTGCCCGACCGCAAGGCCATGGGCAATATGGCAACCTTCCGCACCGGCGTGAGCGTCGACCCCGACGCCCCCGAACGCCTGCACCTGAGCCGCGACGTGAGCCTCAAGGGTTCGGCCAAGGCCGATGCGGCCGATTTCACCGACTACATGGAGTGGATAGGCGCCGTGGAGGATTTCTTCGATATTCCGGCCGGAAAACGTTACTCCGACAAGACCTACAGCGCCGACGACCGCCGCACCGACCTCAACGCGGCTCTGCGCCAAGAGTGCAGGGAGAATGTCGGCGTGGAAGTGGACACCGTCCTAAAGTTCGAAATAACCTCCCGCGGCCTCACCCCCGACAGCCCTGAGATGACCTACACGATGGAGTGCGAGGCCTCCGACCTCGTTGAGGACCTCGGCGATGCACTCAACGTCCGCGTGGGCAAGCTCTCGGGCAACCATCGCCGTGTGGCCGAGCACGAGCGCGACCGTATGTTCGATGCCCTGCTGCCGTCGGCCAACACCGAAATCCATATCATCACCCTCAAGGTGCCCCAGGGTTATGCCGTGGACGAAACGTCGCTCCAGAGCCTGGGACGGCAGGTGGTCAACTCCGTGGGGCAGTTCATCGTGCAGCCCGGTGTAAACGAGGACGGCGACGTGGAAATCCAGTGTGTGCAGCGCGTGCGCTATCACAGCGTGGCTCATCAGGCATGGCCCATGCTGCTGGAGCTGCTCGATGCGTCGGCCGAGTTTGCCGATGCTTCGCTGATTCTCAGCCGCAAATGACCGCTCCCGTGGCGCCGTTCGGACATTTTGCATTTATTTGCGGCGCCGAGGGGTGGATATTGAGTATTTTTGAGTATATTTGCACATTGAAATTGATATAACCATTTATAACATCATGAATCGTAAACTCTGCTATGTGCTCGGGCTTGGCTTGGCGCTGACTCTGAGCTCTTGTGGCAAGAAACTCAGCCCCTTCGCCGCCGAGTACTTCACCACGACTCCCAATCCGCTGGAAGTTGTGGGCGAAAACGTGCCTGCCCGTGTGAGCGCAAACATTCCTGCGAAGTTCTTCCGTCAGAATGCCACCGTAACCGTAACTCCCACCCTGGTGTTCGACGGCCAGCAAGTGACCTCCCAGCCCTACTCCTTCCAGGGCGAGAAGGTACGCGGCAACGCCCCGGTCATCTCCTACGAGCGCGGCGGTACGGCCACCATCCCCGTAAGCTTCGTCTACCAGCCCCAGATGGACCGCAGCGAGCTTATGCTCAACTTCACCGTGACCCAGGGCAACAAGACCTATGTTCTGCCGGCCGTGAAGGTTGCCAACGGCGTTATCTCCACCGCAGCCTTTGCCAACGCCGCCACCGTGGCCCCTGCTCTGGCTCCTGATGCTTTCCAGCGCATCATCAACGAGAAGTATGCCGCCGACATCATGTTCCTCATCAACCAGGCCAACATCCGCGCCGGCCAGCTCAACACCGACGCCATGATGGAACTCCAGCGCGAAATGATTGCCGCTAACGGCGACACTTCACGCGTGCTCCAGGAAATCAACATCAGCTCCTACGCTTCGCCCGACGGCGGCGTCAAGCTCAACACCCGCCTGGCTGAGGACCGCGAAAAGAACACCAAATCCTACCTCGACAAGCAGCTGAAAAAGGACAAGATCACTGAATTCGGCGAACTCACCGCTCAGTTCACCGCCCAGGACTGGGAAGGCTTCCAGAAGCTGGTGAAGCAGTCCAACATCCAGGACAAGGACCTGATCCTTTCGGTACTTTCCATGTACAAGGATCCCGAGCAGCGCGAACGCGAAATCCGCAACCTCTCGTCGGTATTCGAACAGCTGGCCGACCAGATTCTGCCCAAGCTGCGCTATAGCCGCATCACGGCCAGCATCGACGTAATCGGTAAGAGCGACTCCGAAATCATGGCCCTTCTGGCCTCCGACCCCTCCAAGCTCTCGGTTGAGGAAATCCTCTATGCCGCCACGCTCACCGACGACAACAACGCCAAACTCAACACCTACCAGACAGCTACACGCCTCTACCCCAACGACTACCGCACCTTCAACGACCTGGGTATGGCGCAGTATGTAGCCGGCGACTATGCCGCCGCCAAGGCTTCCTTCGAAAAGGCCGCCAAGATGGGCAACCATCCCGAACCTCAGATGAACCTGGGTCTGATTGAGTTGCTGAACAAGAACTATGCCAAGGCTAACCAGTACTTCGGCTCCGCAGCAGGCGTTGACGAACTCGGCGGTGCCCTCGGCCTCTACTACCTCAAGCAGGGCGATGCCGCCGCTGCAGTGCGCGCCTTCGGCGACACCAAGAGCAACAATGCCGCCCTGGCTCAGATTCTGACCAAGGACTACTCCAAGGCTAAGTCAACTCTGGCCGCCATCGACACCCCCGACGCCACCACCTACTATCTGATGGCAATCCTCGGTGCCCGCACCAACAACGAGTCCATGCTCAACACCAACCTCCGCCAGGCAGTCCGCATGGACAAGAACCTCGCAACCAAGGCCGTCAACGACCTCGAGTTCGCCAATTACAACCTCTCCAAAGCGCTTAATTAGTTTATTAAATATATTATATTTATTGGGGTGCAAGGGCCGGTGACGGTCCTTGCTTTTTTATGCCATGGTTGGGGCAAGCTCCCACAGGGAGCAAAGATATGGAGTCTAACTCATGATTTATCGAGATTACCGAACCCTTAGGAGCACCGAACGTGCGTCCCTACCGCATTGGTTATCAATATTTTGCCGAATTTTCAACACCAACGGATGTAGGGACGCTCGTTCGGAGCGTCCTAACTCTCGGCCGGAGGCCGCAACGCCGGTCTACTTCTGTGTTATCCGAGGCGTTGGGTGAGGTGGAGGCCGTTAAGCTCGGGGAAACGGGGATTGTTGAAAATGATGGAGTCCATTTCGCTGGCGGCGCCGAAGCGGTCCCAGAACCCGCGGTTTGCCACGATGAAGTAGTAAAGCTGGAGGTCGGGGAAGAAGGCTGTGATGGTGGAGAAGCCGCCGTTACGGCGGGAATGGAATGCACGCCGGGGCTCATAGGGGTTATCGGTGACGAAGGCTCCGAGGCAGTAGGACACGTCGGCAACCTGGGTGGCGACGCGCGGCTTCATGATTATCTCCATCGATTCCTGCGACACAAGTTCGTAGTGGAACACGCTCTTGAGCCATTTCATCAGGTCGCGGGGGGTGATGTAGACGCCGACGTCGTACATGGACGCAAAGAAATCCACCTCGCCATAGTCGGCCTCAACCCACTGCATCTTGGACGTGTTGAAAACGCGGTCGGTCTTGGCGAAGTGCTGCGGGGGCTCGTAGGCGTGGGCCATGTTGGGTATTACGATGTCCGGCGAGAAGTAGGTGACCTCGGTCAGACCGGCCTTGTCAAAGATATTTGTCTTCATCCACACCTCGAATTTCTTGCCCGTTACGCGCTCGATGATTTTGGGGAGCAGCAGATAGGGAGCTTCCTGGTATTCGAACCGGGAGCCGGGGACGAACGAGAGCGTGTCGATGGTTTCGAAGAAGCGGATAAGCTCGTCGCCGCGCGCATAGAGGCGGAAATCGGGGCCGAAGCCGAAGGTGCTGTTGTGCGACTTGCTGTACTTGTCGAAGTCCTCCTGCGTGCGCGGACGTTCGTCGGGCAGCCCGGAAGAGTGCGACAGGATGTGCTCGATGGTGATACTATTGAACACCGGGTTGGGGAATTCGGGGAAGAATTTGCTCAGGGAATCGGAAAGCGAGATGCGACCCTCCTCGACGAGCTTCATGATGGCGATGGTGATGAACGTTTTGGAGGCCGAAGTGACGTTAATCATAGTTGAATCGCTCATACGCTGGCCGGTTTCGAGGTTGGCCATGCCGAAGAAACCCTCGTAAACGATTGTGTCCTTGTACATTACCATCACGGCGGCGCCGGGCTCGTCGGAGCCGAACATGCGGGTGAAAATAGCGTCGATATCGTCGTTCATTCCGTAGTCAGGTCTGCCGGAATGTTTGGTACAAGAAAAAAGGGCGATGAGCAGAAGCAGAAATGCGGTGATATTGGTTATGGTTTTCATCTTTGGAGGATGAGTCGCTTGGTTATGTGAGTAATACCCGGGATATTTGTGCGGGCCAGTTGCCAGATGAGGGTGAGCTTGTGCTTATGCTGCGGTGCGAGCGTTATGGCGTGGGCAAGGAGCTTGCGGGCCTCCGAGGGATTCCGGCGGGCGTTGTTGCCGGCCACTATTGCTATCTTGAAGGGTACCAGCGGTTTGAGCTCCGGCAGCCCGACAGCCATAGCATCGAGCGCGCTGAGTAAGGCTTGGGAGTCGAGGCTGTGCTCGCGCATGGTGATGGAGTCGGGGCGGAGCGTTACCTCCACTGTCGGCTCACCCTCAAGCTTTACGACTGCCGGCTTGGGCGCCAGAAGGCGCGCACCAAGCTCGATGTCGTCCCACAGGGAGAGGGACGGGTTCCAGCCGCCGGCACGGCGCACGGCCGAAGTCCTGGCGGCCCACCGCTGCGTGGCCATACCCCCGCGGAAGAGGAGGTCCCATGGGTCGGCGGCGAACACAAGGCGCTTGCCTGTGGAATTGACCGTGTCCCAGCCTATGATGTCGGCCTCGGGATAGGCCTCCAGCGCGGCGCACACGCGGGCCATATGGCCGGGCAGCATGCGGTCGTCCGAGTCGAAGAACATCACGTAGGGCGTACGAACGGCAACCAGCCCGCGATTGCGCGCGGCGGCAGCCCCGGGGGTCGTTTCGGATAGCAATGTAATGCTCAAAGAGCCATCCCGATGAGCCTCTGCCCACCGGTGCACTGCCTCGGGAGTACCGTCGTCAGAGCCGTTATCCACCACTATTACAGCGAATTGGCAGCCGGTCTGGCCGGCGATAGAGTCGAGCGTGCGAAGGATTAGTTCTGCCCGGTTCAGCACCGGAATCACAACACTTATCAGCTTCATTTGGCAATACAAATTTACCCCAAAAATCAAATTCCTGCAAAGGTGTTACCAAATTGTAACTAAATTGTATTTAAGGTGTTAGAGGGTAGGAATTAGGGGTTAGGCTTTAGGCTTTAGGGTTTAGGTATTCAGCAATGCTGACAGGCGTGAGGCCACTGCGGCGGGGCTGTTGGCAGCAGTGAAGGAAGGAGCAGCTGCGCGCAGGCCCGGGAGGCGGTCAGCGCCGCTCAGGATGGCCTCGTAGGTGGCGTTGAGGTCGCGGGGGTCGGTGGCTATCAGCGGCGCGGACTCTGCGCCGACGAACCGCAGCCAGTCGGCATGTCCGCCTGTGACGGGCACTGCCCCGGCGCGCATGGCCATCAGTGCCGTGGTGGCAGGCGACAGGGCATAGAGCTGGTCCACCACTATATCCGCCCCGGCCAGCCTACGCTGAAATTCGCCAAAAGGTATCCCGGAGGCACTTTCAAGGCGTACCGGCTTACCGTACTCTCGCATTAACCTGTAAATCAAGGGCATAAGCACGTCAATGCCCTTTTCCGCCTCGCGGCCGGGATGGAATGCCGCAAGGATGGTCAGCGGGCCGCCGGCCGGGCGCTCCACAGCAGGCACTTCGGCCACGGGAATGCCGGCATAGACAATCTTTTGCCCTGGAACAATGGCGCGGGCCACCGCATCGTACTCATAGAGCGCCGTGGCTATTCCGTCGACGTGCTCGTAGACATACCGACTGTAATCCAGCAGCTCCCGCGTGAGCCACTGATGCTTATTCGCCTGCCCCCAAGGAGATTGCCACTCCGAGAAAGGCAATGCCGGGTTGGACCCGGTAAGGTTTTCGACGTAGAGCGCATTGGTGCCCAGCGCCGTCAGGAACACGCGCCCGTTGTGACGCCGCAGGTGCTTGAAAACTTCCAGTTGACGGTGCGGACGCAGCTCCACGAACGATGTGTCGCAAAGGAACACCGCATCATACCCGCGCCCGAGCGCCCCCTCGGAGAGCAACCGTCGGTAAAGCCGCGCCCCGCCGAGCCGCGAGGGCGAGCGGCTGATGTCGACATGCCGTTGCGAATCCATCCACGCCCCGCCGTTGGAAGCCACGGTGACCTCATGCCCCAGCGCCACAAGAGCCGGCGCGAGGGTAGCATTATAATTGCTGGCGTCGCCAAGAAGGAGTATTTTCATAGCTCTTTGCGGTGCTTTATGCCATAGACGAAGCCCTTGACCAGCTCCTTCATAGCCTCGAAAAACGGCAACCGGCTGCGCGATGCCTCCAGCGGAATGCGGATTAGTCCGGGCCAAAAACCGCGCATTACATACATCATCGCCCCTTTTGTGCGCACAAAGGCAGCCGTTGCGGCGGAATGCTCGTCGGTAGTCGGGCCCGTGTGCGATACCACGCGAATGTCGGCAAACCGTCCCTGCAGCCCGGCCTTGCGCGCGTGGTGGTAAAAAAGATCGTCCTCACCCGCCCCTAAGTATGGCGCTCCGATGCCCGCGAGAGTCGAAAAACGCATATCCGCAGGCAGCGACACGCGCCGGAAGGACATCTCGAAGGAGGTCGGCACATAGAAGCGATAAGTCTTCTCCAAGTTCCACCCATCCGGCGGATATATATGATTCTCAGGCATTTCCGCCCGAGCAGCGACCCAGTCAAGTTCGGCGTCCTGCTCGTAAAGCTCAATGAGCCGGTGCAGACCGTCAGGGTGAAAGATGAGGTCGTCGTCGGCGACCATCACAATGTCGGCCGTGGCAGCCTCAAGGGCATGATTGCGGTTGACCGACAGGCCGGAATCATGGTAAATCCGCACATCTACATCCGGACGCTCCAGCGCCTCCAGCGCCTCCGGAGTAAGCTTGAAATGCGGGTCCTGAACAGATACGATGTAGCGCACGCCCTCCACTGCCGGCAGGGGCGCCATGCGGCCCACGCGGTCGGCGGTGGTAACGAGCATCACATCGAGAGTCATGGTTACAGGAGCATTGCGGCCACACGGCGGAGGGCTTCTACGAAGCGGTCGACCTCCTCGCGGGTGTTATACAGGGCGAAAGCGGCGCGGACAGTCCCCTCGATGCCGAGGCGCTCCATCAGCGGCTGCGCGCAGTGGTGGCCGGTGCGCACTGCGAAGCCCAGCTGGTCCAGCAGCACGCCGGCGTCGTAGTGGTGCGCGTCGCCGATAAGGAAGCTGATTACGGCACTCTTACCCGGCGCCGTGCCGAAAATGCGCATGCCGGGGATGGCTTCCATGCGTTCGGTGGCATAGCGCAGCAGGTCCTGCTCGTGGGCGTGGATGGCGTCGATGCCCACGGCGTCCATATAGTCCATGGCGCGGTCAAATGCCCCTACGCCGACGAAATCGGGCGTGCCGGCCTCGAACTTAAAGGGCAGGTCGGCCCACGTTGTCCCGGCGAAGGAAACATGGCCTATCATCTCGCCCCCACCCTGGTAGGGAGGCATTTTCTGAAGCAGCTCGCGGCGTCCGTAGAGCACGCCCACGCCCGTCGGTCCGTACATCTTATGTGCCGAGAAGGCATAGAAATCGGCCCCGATCGCGCGGACATCCACATGCTCGTGGGCCACGGCCTGGGCACCGTCGACGCAGAACACAGCCCCGTGCTCATGGGCAACCCGGGCCATTTCAGCCACAGGGTTCACCGTTCCGAGCACATTGGACACATGGCACACGCTCACCAGGCGCGTGCGGTCGGTGAACAGGGCGCGGTAGGCGTCAAGATCGAGCACCCCGCGGTCGTCCATCGGAACGACCTTGATGACGATGCCGCGTCTCTGCGCCAGCAGCTGCCAGGGCACGATGTTGGAGTGGTGCTCCATGACGGTGAGAATCACCTCGTCGCCTGCTTCCAGCAACTGTCCGTAGGACGAAGCCACCAGATTGATGCCCTCGGTGGTGCCGCGCACGAAAATCACCTCCTCGATGGAGTCGGCGTTGATGAACCGGCGCACACGCTCGCGGGTACGCTCCATCGCCGCCGTGGCCTCCTGCGAGAGGCAGTGCACGCCGCGGTGGACATTGGCCTTGTGCTTATAGTAAATATCGTCGATGGCCTCAACCACAACCCGCGGCACCTGCGTGGTGGCGGCATTGTCGAGGTAGACCAGCGGGCGGTTGTTGACGCTGCGCCCGAGTATGGGGAAATCGTGCCGGAGAGCGGCTACATCAAGGGCCATAGGTCAGTCAATCTTGCAGTTAGACGAACATTGGGCACACGAAGCCGCCGCGCCCGACAGGCGTTTTTCCACCAGATGGTGCAGGCGCTCGCGGAGCACGTCCAGCGGCACCATGTCCACCACATCGGCCATGAAGGCCTGCGTCAGCATCATCCGCGCTTCCTCCTCGGGGATGCCGCGGCTGCGCATGTAGAACAGCGCGCGCTCGTCCAGCTGGCCGGTGGTCGCGCCGTGGGAGCACTTCACCTCGTCGCACCAGATTTCGAGCTGCGGAGCCGTGGTCATGCGTGCGTCGGTGCTCAGGAGCAGGTTGCGGTTGGTCTGGGCGGCATCGGTGAAGAAAGCGCCGTCGGCCACGACTACCTTGCCCCCGAAGCCCCCGCGACTCTGGTCGAACAGAGCCGTTTTGAACAGCTGGTTGCTGCGCGCATGGGTGCCCTTGTGGGTCAGGGTCACACGCGTGTCAACGGTCTGGCTGCCGGAGGTTATGGCCAGGCCGGAAAGGTCGGTCGACGTGCTGTCGCCGTAGGTTTCGATGTTGTATTCGTTATGTGTAAGGCCGCCGGAGAGGGTGTTGACGTTCACGGTCAAGGCCGACCGCGACTCCTGGCGCGCGAAGAGCTGCCACATGCGCGACGTGGCGGCCGACGCCTCCTCGATGTCGTAAATCTCGACCTTGGCGTCCTCGTCGGCGTACACTTCGAGTACGGTCGAGTTGATGTGCACCGTCGCGGGGCTCTGGCTGTGGTCGCAGAACAGCACGCGAACCGCCGACCCCTTGCCGGCCACCAGCACCACGCGCCGGGCCGTCAACGTCGGCGCCTCGCCCTTGAAGATGTTCACAATCTGGATTGCCTTGTCCAGGCGCACGCCCTCATCCACACGGATGAACAGGCCGTCGGAGAGCATCAGCGCATTGAGCATGGCGGACCGCGAACCGGCGCGGCCGGCCAGGCTGTTGAGGTAAGGCTCCACTGCGGCAGGGTCCGACGCGGCAACCGCCGCCAGCGAGCGGACCGTCACCCCGTCGGGCAAGTTCTTGAGCATCAGCGCCGTGGGGTGGAAGATGTCGTTGACCACGACCCCGAGGAGTGTGCTTATGTTCGGCACATCGCAGCGGAATGATGCCGCAACGTCCACATGGCTGTCGGCGCGGAAGAGGTTCACCCCGCAATCGGGCGCAAACACCTTCTCCGGCGCACACTCGCCCACCAGGGCGGCGTCGCGGTAGCGCGGACCCTCCGAGGCTTCCAGCTCTCGGGCCGCACGCGCATGGAGGTCGTTCAGCAGGGGTGGATAAATCTTCTCCATCTCCCCGCGGTGCGCACGGTAGAGTTCAATATACTGATTAATCGAATTGGGAATCATTGTCGGTCAATTTTACACCTCGGCGGAATCCACCTGCTGCTTAATCCAGTCGTAACCCTTCTCCTCAAGCTCCAGGGCCAGTTCGGGTCCGCCGGAGTAGACGATACGCCCCTTATATAATATGTGTACGAAGTCGGGCTTGATGTAGTCCAGCAGACGCTGATAGTGGGTGATTACGATGGTGGACGTTTCGGGAGTCTTGAGCTTATTGACACCCTCGGCCACGATGCGCAGGGCGTCGATGTCCAGGCCGGAGTCCGTCTCGTCCAGGATTGAGAGGCAGGGCTCGAGCACCGCCATCTGGAAAATTTCGTTGCGCTTCTTCTCGCCGCCCGAAAAACCCTCGTTCACCGAGCGCGACGCAAGTTTATTGTCCAGCTCCACCACCGCACGCTTTTGGCGCATCAGCTTCAGGAAGTCGGCCGCACTCATGGGCGCCTCCCCGAAGTACTTCCGCTTGGCGTTGACGGCGGCGCGCATAAAATTCACCATCGACACCCCCGGAATCTCAACCGGGTACTGGAAGGAGAGGAACAACCCCTCGTGGGAGCGCACCTCGGGGCTGAGGGCCAGCAGGTCCATGCCGTGGAAGGTGGCCGTGCCCTGGGTTACGGTGAAACGGGGGTCGCCGGCCAGCACGCCCGAGAGCGTACTCTTTCCCGAGCCGTTGGGGCCCATGATGGCATGGACCTCGCCGCGGCCTATGCTCAGATTGATGCCGCGGAGTATTTCTTTGCCGTCGATGCCGGCGTGGAGGTTTTCTACTTTAAGCAGTTCCATATATGGTTCTTTTTTCGGCCCAGCCTTCCGGGCCTTATGGTTAGACAGGCTTTAGCCTACGGTGTTTTCAAGGGTTAGGGCGAGGAGTTTCTGCGCTTCGACTGCGAACTCCATCGGCAGCTTGTTCATCACCTCCTTGGCATAGCCGTTGACAATAAGCGCCACGGCCTCCTCGGTGGGAATTCCGCGCTGGTTGCAGTAGAAAATCTGCTGCTCGGAGATTTTGGATGTCGTAGCCTCGTGCTCGACCACCGCCGAACTGTTGGCCACGTCGATGACGGGGAAGGTGTGCGCCCCGCAGGTCGAACTCAGCAGCAGCGAGTCGCACTGCGTGTAGTTGCGGCAGCCCTCGGCCTTGGGCGCAACCTTGACCATGCCGCGGTAGCTGTTGACGCTGCGGCCCGCCGAGATGCCCTTGCTCACGATGGTGGAGCGGGTGTTGGACCCGATGTGAATCATCTTGGTGCCTGTGTCGGCCTGCTGGCGGTTGTTGGTCACGGCCACGGAGTAGAACTCGCCTGTGGACCCTTCCCCGGCCAGGATGCACGAGGGATATTTCCACGTAATCGACGAGCCGGTCTCGACCTGCGTCCACGAGAGCTTGGAGTAATCGCCCCGGCAGAGGCCGCGCTTGGTCACGAAGTTGAACACTCCTCCGCGCCCCTGGGCGTCGCCGGCATACCAGTTCTGGACCGTGGAGTACTTCACCTCGGCCCGCTCCTCCACGATGATTTCCACAATGGCGGCATGGAGCTGGTTTTCGTCGCGCATCGGCGCCGTGCAGCCTTCGAGGTAGCTCACATAGGCCTCGTCGTCGGCCACGATGAGGGTGCGCTCGAACTGACCCGTGCCCGCGGAATTGATGCGGAAATAGGTGCTCAGCTCCATGGGGCACCGCACGCCCTTGGGAATATACACGAACGAGCCGTCGGAGAACACGGCGGAGTTCAGCGCGGCGTAGAAGTTGTCGCGGTAGCTCACCACCT
Source organism: uncultured Bacteroides sp. (assembly GCA_964397235.1). GTDB lineage: Bacteria > Bacteroidota > Bacteroidia > Bacteroidales > Muribaculaceae > CAG-873. Next base: position 60,797 of record CAYNHP010000003.1, read on the forward strand.
TGCCCAGGTACTTCCGAACCAGGTCGGGATGGTCCTTGACGGCCTCGCTGAAGGAGCAGAAGATGATGCCGAGCTCGGCCAGACGCTCCCGGTGGGTGGTTTTGACCGACACGGAGTCCATCACGGCGTCCACGGCCATGCCCGAGAGCACTTTCTGCTCCTCCAGGGGGATGCCCAGGCGGTTGAAGGTGTCAAGCAGGGCCGGGTCAACCTCGTCCAGGCTCTCAGGACCTTTTTTCTGCTTGGGCGCAGCGTAGTAGCTGATGGCCTGGAAGTCGATCTTGGGGATGTCCAGGTGCGCCCACTCAGGGGGCGTCAGCGTCAGCCAGTAGCGGTAGGCCTCCAGGCGGAAATCCAGCAGCCACTGCGGCTCGCCTTTCTTGCGCGATATCAGGCGGATAACGTCCTCCGACAAGCCGGCGGGAATCACCTCCGTGTCGATGTCGGAGGTGAAGCCGTACTTATACTCCCCGGAGGTGGCCCGGTTGAGGACTTCGGCGTCGTCGTCAGGTTTGTGATTTATATTTTCGTCAGTCATATTTCTGTCGGTTTGACCAAAGGGTTAAACGCCCCCGGGCGGCTATTGTTTGGCAAGATAACCCAGCAGGTTGGGGGCTACCATGGTGATGGTGGGACGCCAGGGTTTGTTGCGGTTCATGAAGAAGCCCTTGTCCTTGGGTTCGATGACCAGGTAGACGTTGATGCCTATCGATATCACCACCACCCATATTATTAATGAGAACACGGCGCCGGCAACGCGGTTGATGATGCCCAGATGCAGCGCGCTGAGGGTGGAGCTGAACAGGCGCGCGACCAGGAAGCAGAGCAGGTACACCACGATGAAGAGGATGGCGTAGGCGGCGATGGTATAGCCCATGCCCGACTCTGCTCCGAAAATCAGTCGCTGAAAGGAATCGCCGAACATACGGCACATGATGATGCCGATCACCACGCCGGATATGGCACCCAGCTGAGCGCAGAAGCCCTTGATGAACCCAAGCACAACCGCCGCCGCCAGTATTATAAACAGTATTATATCAAAAACTTGCATCTTCTTATGGGCAGATTATAAGATTATAAGATGAGGAGATTAATCGGATTCTAAATTGGTGAAGTGATTATTATTTTTGTCTTTTTAATGATTGCATTCGCTCACATATATTATTATGCAGGCCGTTGATAAGCCTGGATACTTCCAAAAACTCTTCTCTTAATTCAAGTAGGGTTTCTTGACTCATATAGTGGAGATCTACGCAAATTTGTAGTTGACAATAAGCTTCCATAAGTGATGCATATGCAATCTGAAAAAAATGAATTTTCTCTTTGAACCCTTTTCTCCCGTTACCTTCGACTATGTTTGAAACAACCGAAATAATCGACCGCTGCAATTGGGAGCCCAACGCAAAGCGTTCTTCAGGAGGCAAAGATTTGATTATCTTATAAACTTCGATAATTAATTGGCGAGCACGATGATATACGATTAATTTCTCAAAACCAAATTCGTCCATCTTCAGTTCGTTTAATCTTAAATTTCTAAATAATCTCAAAGAGCCGTTTAATCTCTTAATCTTCTAATCTTCTAATCTTCTAATCTTCTAATCTTCTAATCTTCTAATCTTCTAATCTTCATCCGGTAAAGCTTTGCTTATCCGGATGAGTTCGAGTTTGTTTGCAGATTTCTTGAGAATATCGAACCGCAGGGGATTAATCATCACCGTGGACCCTTCGGCGGGGATGGTACCGGTGTTGTAGAGGATGTAGCCGGCGATGGTCTGGTAGGAATCGTCCTCCTTGATGTCCAGGTCGAAGCGCTCGTTGAGGTCGGCGATTTCGCACCGGCCGGCCACCTCGTAGATGCCCGGCTCTACCTCCTTGGCCAGCAGCGAGCCGGAGTCGTGCTCGTCCTCGATGTTGCCGAAAATGTCCTCCATAAGGTCCTCCAGGGTGAGCATCCCCGACGTACCGCCGAACTCGTCGATGACGATGGCGATGGAGCGCTTCTGCTGCAACAGCCTGCGCATAAGCACGTTGGCCAGCAGATTTTCCGGCACGTAGAGCACCGGCTTGATGCGTTCTTTCCAGTCGATGGACGGGTCGAAGAGCTCGCTCACGTGGATATAACCCAGCACGGTGTCGATGTCGTCGCGGTAAACGATGATTTTGCTGCGGCCGGACTCGGTGAAGAGCTCGGCCAGCTGGTCGCGCGTGGTGGTGTCGATATTCACGGCTATCATCTCGTTGCGCGGAATCATGCAGTCGCGCACGTGGGTATTGGAAAAGTCCAGGGCGTTGCGGAAAAATTTAACCTCATTTTCAACCGTCTGCTGTTTTTCCTCGAGGCTGTCGATGGTTTCCTCGATGTAGTCGTTGAGGTCGCCCAGCGAAATCAGACGCATGGGCTTGGGCTGGTCGGCGATGCCCACCAGACGCATAATCGCCTTGGACAGCCACGACGTGAACAGGCTCACCGGATAGAGCACGATATAGAAGAGGTACACGGGAATTGCCGCAACCTTGAACGAACTGTTGGGGTTGATGCCGAAGATGGTCTTGGGCAGGAACTCGCCCGTGATGAGGATTACCACGGTGGAAATCACCGTCTGGGCCAGCAGGATGAGGAATTCGTTGTGGATATAGGGGCTCAGCAGGGGCTCTATCAGCGCCGCCGCGCCCATACCGTAAATCACCAGCACAACGTTGTTGCCCACCAGCAGGGTGGAGATGAACAGCTCCGAGTGGGAGTAGAAGCGGTTGACGATGCCCGCCAGTATGCCCCCCTTGCTCACATCCAGCTCCACGCGTACACGGTCGGAGGTGACAAAGGCCATCTCAACTCCCGAGAAAAAAGCCGAGAGTATCAGTGAAACAATCGTTATAGTTATCCAGATATCCATATTTTCAAAATCATAATCACCCCAATCGTGCCCGGGGCAGGCGTTTTGTCCAAGTGAAGGGCTTTAGCCCCATTATGCATTGTGTCATCGCCGCAGGCGCTTGCGCAGCAAGAATTATGCATTATGCATTAAATCAATCACTTCTTCACCGGCGCGTCCTCATTGTTGGCCTTCAGGGCCGGATTGCCGTGGTGGCGCTGCTTTGGCTGGGCCTTCTGCGGGCGCGTGGGCAGGGGCTTGGACGCGGAGCTGTCGGTAGCGGCGCGTGCCGGTGCGGTGGTGGTCCGGGAGCTGTCAGGAGCCGTGCCCGGGCGCCGCGCCGGAAGGATGGCCGTGGGGCGGTGGACGGTATAGTAGAGCATCGACTGGTCGCTCTCGAACCCGTAGCCCTCGATGGTACGGTCGGTCCTGACGATGTGCACAAACGAGTCGCTGTAGATTTTGCGCGCGCTCTGGTCCCAGAAAAGCTGCTCGGTCAGGAAACTGTCGGCCTCCGTGTTTACCATAATCACGTTGCCGTCCAACCGCCACAGGCGCTTGCGCGAAAAATACGTCGCCGAGTCGCAGACAACGGTGCTCTCGGGGTTCATCGCCAGGTCGTACTGCTCAACCTCCAGACCCTCGGGAAAATTCCAGAAAGGCTCCTCGGCGTCCTCGAACATCTGCCACAGCGGCGCCGTCAGGTGATAGCGCGTATAGCCCGAGTCGCTTATGAGCGTGCTCACATCGCGCGTCGACATCGTGGGCGTATGGGTCCCGTCGCCCGCATTGGGCACGAAGCGCTCCTGCTCCCGACTGCACGCAGCCAGGATGCACAGCCCTACGGCCAGGGGGAGCATGCGCATCGGGTCACTCACGGCAGCATCAGCGCAGCTTGCGCTGGAAGAACCACATTTCGTTGAAGTTGATGCCTATGGTTACGCTGAAATAGTCCTCCTTGATCAGCGGGTTGGGATGTCCCTGACGATGCTTCCACTCGAAGCCCAGGTTCAGACGAGTCTTGAACTCAGGCACCGGGAAACCGAATCCGAAGCTCAGCGAGTGCTCTTTGAGGCGGTTGCCGTTCACAATCAGGTAGTCCTGGCTCATGTAGCCGCCCAGGCGGTACTCGATGCGCTTGAAGTAGCCTCCGCGCAGGTCGGGGGTGTACTGCGCGCCGAAGGCGTACTTGGTCCGGTTCTCGAACACGTGCTTGGTGGGGTCGTTATCAAAACCTTTGAAGCGGGCCTTGCTCCAGGGCTGGTAGGTGAAGTCGAATTCTACCATCAGTTTGCGGTCCCACTCCCAGTTGATGCCCGCGCCCCAGCTTTGGGGCAGGCTGTAGCCGTCGGCAAGCTTCTGCTCGTCGGTGAGCTGGGGCTCGGTGTCGACGGCGGCGTCGTAGAATATCTGCCGCGCATGGCCGTGCAGGGTCTTGCCGGGGGCGAAGGTCAGGCCCAGGGTCGCACGGTGGTTGGCCATGGGACGGAAGGAGTACTGCGCGCCGAAGTCCAGGTAGTAGTCGCGCACCTCAAGCTGGGTCTGGAACAACGAGTTGCTGCTGTTGGAGCTCACGTAGCCGTAAACGTCGTTGATGATGGTGCCGAAGAGATAGCTCACGTTGGCGCCGATGGTGAAACCGGCGAACGGGCGCCCCGCAACGCCCAGGTAGAGCTGGTTGATGGAGCCGTTGCCCTGGTAGGACGCAAAACCGTTGTCGATGCTGTTGCCGAACGAGTAGCCCACCGAAGAGAACGGAAGCAGACCCACCGACCCGCCCATGTAGCGCCCCAGCGGGAACTGCATGTTGGCGTAGTCCAGGCCGCCGCCGAAGTTGTTGTCGGTGGTGTTCTTGCCGTCCACAACCTCGCTCTGGTGCAGATAGGTCAGGTCAAGACCCATGTCGAAAATAAACGTCAGTGTATCGATGGCCGCGTACGACGCCGGATTCATGGCGTTGATCTGCCGCCCGGAATTCATCGCGTAGCCCACCGATCCCATCGAGCGCTGGGCGCCCGTGGCGTGGTCGCGCAGCAGGCCGTAGCCGTAGTTGGAGTAGGGGCTCATGGTGCCGTTCTGTGCAAACGACGTCAGCGTCCCACAAGCCAGCAAGAGGGTAAGAGCCAGGTGCTTAATTGCTTTCATTATATCGTAAAATGGTGTAGAGGCCGCGCATCACCAGGTGCGCGTCCAGGGTATGTTCAAATGTGAGTAATGATTTTTCTGAGAGGTATGCATTGCCGCCCCCGGTAAGCACAACCTTAGCCTCCGGGCCTATCTGCGACATGTAGTAGAGGATTTCGCCCAGCATCCCGCGCACAACCCCCGACCGCATGGCCGTGTCGGTGGAGTAGCCCACCAGGGGCACCTCGCCGTCGGTGCTGATTTCCGGCAGGGCCGCCGTCCGCTCATGGAGCACGCTCAGGCGCATACGCAGGCCCGGTGCTATGTTCCCACCCTCGTAAAGCCCGTCGGCGTTGATAAACTCATAGGTGATGGCCGTGCCGGAGTCCACAACCAGGATGGGCCGCCCCTTGGGCGTGATGGCCAGCGCTCCGCAGATGGCGGCTATGCGGTCAGCCCCAAGCGTCGGATACTCCAGCACGAAGGGAAGATTTACGGCCGAGGTCACGTTCAGAACCTGCGGGCATATCTCCTCCAGGCCCGCAAGGTCCATCGCGTTATATTGCTGTGCCACAGAGCTGTAGGCACATGCCTTCAGCGTCGTGTCCTGCGTGAACACCGGCGTGATGATATCCAGGGCCAACGACGACGCAACAGTGGCCGACGGAGCCGACCGATGCGCTATCAGCCGCCCCTCAGCGTCCCACAAAGCGGCCTTGAGCTTGCTGTTGCCGCGGTCGATTGTCAGATAGTATTCCATATATCGCGCAAAATTAATAAAAACCTCCCTATTTTCCGCTCCCCCGCCCCTCCTTTTTTTTATATTAATGTATATTAACGTAAAAATCCCGGGCCCGCGCCCTCCCAAAATAAGGAGGTGGCGAGCTCCCGCTCGCCACAATGGCCCTCAACGTCTGGGAGGGGCGGTCTCCCGACCGCCCGAAATAGGGACGTGGCGAGCTCCCGCTCGCCACAATGTGCCTCAACACCCGTCCCTATGGGGCGCCCCCGTCAGGCGGTTTGTCCAAGTGCACGGGGTTCACCCCGTCCCCACGCCGCCCGTCTGCCCCTTGTGAACCAGCTGTGCCAGTGTCGTTTAGCCCAACCCGTGCAATTTTTCTTTAAAATTTCTGTTGCATTTTCTTGCATTTTGCAATTTTGTGTATTATCTTTGCAACGTCAAACCCCAAATACTCTCTGTCACATGACCAACAACTTCTTCTTTCACGACCGTCGCGACGCCGACTTCCGAAACCATTGCATCAAAATTGCCAAACGCTACCCCGGCCTCAACATCTCCGCAATCGTTACCCTCGCCCTGGAAGAAAAGCCGGAGCGCTACCACATCAGCTTCGACACAGCCAGCCGAGTAGTCCACAAAATGCTGCGAAACCACCCCTCAAACCCCTACACCAACACCGTCTGCCGCGCTCTGGCCGAAGAACTGACCGCCGACGTCCGCCGGACCATGGCCGACTTCAACTGCACCCTCCGCACGGCCCTCACCTACGTGCTCAACAACAAGCGCCCCAGCCGCTTCCACATCTCCTACCGCCAGGCACTGCGCATCGCCCGCCGCTGGTTCTGCAACACAGCCACGGCCATACCCTACCCCGCAGCCCGGCAGTAGGCCTTGAATCTTGTCTTTCCATATACCGTCTAACCCCCTTTATGCAATCTAAAACTATGATTTATGCAATTTCCGTGTCCCGTATTCTTGACGTTGTGTACGCCATGAGCGCCATCACCGCCGAAAGCTCCGACCGGCCCCCGGTCATCGGCGAACGCCGCGAAAAAGCCCTCCGCCGGCTCACCTACCACTGCGCCTGCCGACTGCTGCCGGCACTCAGCGGAATCGTGCGCCTGAGCGAGGAACCCGACGACCCCTCGGAGGCTGAACTGATCTATTTCGAAGGCAACGTATGCAACGGCGACCCCATCGGCGCAACCCTGCGCATATATCTCGAAAACGCTCTCGCCGCCGCTCTCATGGCAGCCGTATGGCAGGAAACCGACCCCGCCGTCGCCCAGGCCTACACCGCCGTGGTGGAAAGCAACACCCTGTCGCTCAGGAACCTGAGCCACACCACCGACGCCCGGATAAAACCCTCCTTTTAATGGAACACAACCCCGATGGTAAGCCCTACGGAGTGGAGGTCGTAGGGCGCGGCCCGATGGAAGGTGTAGCTCACAAGCATGTGCGCCGAATAGCGCTCCCCGCGGGCCAGCTTGAACCCGACGCCCGTGGAAAGATACTCCCCTGCCCCGTGCTCATAACCCTCCAGGTAGTTCAGGCTCACTCCCAGCTTAAGGTCCCAGAAGCAGAACGTAGGCCGGCGGCTGAAATCCGTGCGCAGCTCACCGTAAATGGGAAAAGCACGCGAGCCATTGCTGATCATCATCTCCGCACCGACGCCCAGGCCGGCAAACTTCACCCACCCGCCGCGGTAGCCCGCTATCAGGTCAAGGTCGATGGCGCTCATATCATGACCGCTCATATCCACCGCAGCCCCCGTGGACGCGCCCCACGCAAAGTGGCTCGCTACCGTCTTCTCCGGACTCCCCGCCTGCAGCGCCAGTGCGCCCAGGCTCAGTATCAGCATAATCACTACTCGCTTCATCATCAATCAGTTAAATAGTAAAACCTAACACCTAAAACCCATGAAAACGAAAACTCATCGACGACCAGTTATCCCTCTCGGCCACCCCGACAAGCTTCAGGCCCACTTCCGCCGCAGCGGCCTCAACCACCGGGCGGTCAGCAACATAGAAACCGCTCACCACAAGCGTGGCGCCATCGGCCATGGCGGCAGCGTAGCGCGCAATGTCGGCTGTGATGATGTTGCGGTTGATGTTGGCCAGAAAAAGGTCAGCCTTGAAAGGCAGCGTCGCCAGAGCCGCGGCATCCGAACAAATGATGCTCACGCCCGCGTCCCCGCCGAGGTTCAGCGCCACATTATCCACGGCGTTCTCAGCCGCAAAGGGGTCGATTTCGATACCCACGGCCCGCTTGGCCCCAAGCATCGAGGCAAGGATGGCCAGGATTCCCGTACCCGTGCCCATGTCCACGACATTCTTCCCCACCGGCGGATTGTCCAGCAGTGCCTGCATCATCAGCGTGGTGGTGGCATGGTGACCGGTGCCGAAAGCCATCCGGGGGTCAATCACGATATCATACTCTGCCTCAGGCACATCGGTGTGGAACGAGCTGTGCACGGCCACCCGCCCCGCAATGACTATGGGCTTGAAGTAGTTCTTTTCCCACTCGTGGTTCCAGTCGCGACCGGCCACAAATTCGGCCCGCGCGTCCGCCACGGCGTAGGGGAATTCCGCCAGCAGCTCATCCAGGGCCGCCCCGTCGAAGGTCGGCGCCTGCACATAGGCCGTCAGCGAGCGGCCCGGCTCGTCGGCGTCGTCCACAAAGCTCTCGAACCCAAGGTCGCCCAGCAGCCCCGCAAGGTAGTCGCAGGCGTCGCTGTCGGCCTCCGCGAGTCTGACCGTCAGGGCGAAATAGTCGTTGGTAGTAGCTCCCGAAGGAACCTCAACTTCAGTAAAGGAATCCATAACTAAACTATTTTGCGCAAAGGTACGCAAAAAAATTAACATTTACCCCCATCCCCGCGCAAAATATAGAGCCGGCGCCCCCGCTCGCCACAATGGGGCGCAAGGTCAGAGGCTCGCAACGCTATGGAGGTGGCGGGCTCCCGCCCGCCACAATCGCCCGCAAGGTCAGGAGGCTCGCAACGCTATGGAGGTGGCGGGCTCCCGCCCGCCACAATCGCCCGCAA
>CAYNHP010000004.1:0-6964 GCA_964397235.1 uncultured Bacteroides sp.
AGAGGATCCCGCGGCTGCTGTAAACCAAATGAAAAAACTTTTACTCACCTGCCTGTTGGCCCTCATGGGTCTCCTCTCGGCCGTTGGCGCAGAATTCAACTACGGCACCTATATAGGGAAAAGTACATTTTATGAAGTCTATCTGCTTGATGCCGAGTCCAAAACAGTGGCTGTTTCTTTCAGTAACAATACTGCGGATGTAATTATTCCGGAAACAATTTCTTCCGATGGCTCTTTAAACTCCATAGATGGTACATACTCCGTCGTACAAGTAAACTCGGTAAATGCTAAGAATCTCACAATTCCTGGTACAGTTGAAATTATTGCTCCCGGTTGTTTCTATCCTTCTGCATTAGAAACTATCACATTTGCAAAAGGGGAAACTGCGTTACAATTATATCCGGCTTTTAAGAGTAATTACAATGAAAAGCTTAAGTCTATAGAGATTAATAGAGATATTGACGGAATTAAGTACTCCAAAGATGATTTATATTTTATGCCAAGTAAGACGAACGAAGGTATCGTTCTTAAGATTGGTGAAGATGTCAAGACTCTGACTGGTCCTTTGTTCAGTACTCGTCCTGAGTGTAAATTACCAATTACAAAGGTTGAATACGCCAGTTGGGCCAACTGGTACAATAATACAGTCATCGACTGTATCGAGGGTAATCCATACCGCGAGGGTGCAACTATTGAGGCTGGGGGTTATCCAATAACCACCGTAACAATCCCCAACAATGCCACCGAAATTGGGGACTATAAAAATATGGGATTGAAATATGAAGGTGAGGTATTTCTCCCTTCCACACTTAAAAAAATAGGCGCATACGCCTTTGCAAATCAGAAAGACCTTTATTATGTTGAGTTCCCCGATCATTTGGAAGAAATTGGTGACCATGCTTTCGATGGGTGCGAGACATTGACATTCTCTTCGTTCCCTTCCTCGTTGAAAACCATCGGAGAATATGCTTTCTGCAACTGCCAAATGGTAGAGTCTATTGAAGTTCCTGAAGACATTGAATCCATCGGTAAGGGTGCTTTTCGAGACATGACAAGCCTAACCTCCGCTAACCTCACCTCTAATCTTACTGAGGTAGCAGATGAGCTTTTTGCTGGATGTTCAAACCTCTACACCTTGTATCTTCCTGTTAAAGCCACCCGAATCGGTGACTTTGCTTTCTTAAATACCTATAAACTCGAAGATGTCAAACTCCCCATGGCTCTTGAGGAAATCGGATTCGGAGCATTCGCCGCATGGGAAGAAATTTCAGCTGCAAATATTTCCCAAACCGAGATGGCTATGTATAAAATTAATAAAGAGTTTGTAGATGGGACCAGTACCATATCTACACTGTATTTCAAAGAAACAGGCATTAGCCACCTCAACAATATTGAATTCCCTGCCACCTTGAAAACTATTGGAGCTTGCGCATTCATTAATTCAACATTTTATAATATTGAATTCAATGAGGGCTTGACTACCATTGGGAATGGAGCTTTCTTCAATAATAAGAATATCACATCCGTTATATTCCCAGAATCGCTAATTACTATTGGATCCAGAGCGTTTGAGATTTATAAATTGAGTATGACCGATGGTACTCATGTAATAGGCAATGTTCAAATCTTAAATAAAGTGGTAATCCCGGATGCTGTGATAACCCTTGGAGAGAGGGCTTTCTATCGTCCAATTGGTGAAATTTCACTTGGAAAAGGCATAACGTCGGTTGGAAGCTATAGTCTTGGAGTTCCAGCAGTGGTTACTTTTGGAGAGAATGTTACTACCGTTAACAGTGATGCGTTTGTGTTTAAGTGTAGGACAAGTTACTCACAAGATGATTACCTTCGTCTTCGTCTCATCCACATGAATGGTACCAAGGCTCCAACCGTAACTGCAAATTTTGAGGTTACAACATCTGATTGTGACCTTATTAACGTATATGTCCCTGACGGTCTCAAGAATCGTTACACAGTTAACCCTCGTTGGAAAATATTTAATATAATAGAAGAAGGTGAAGCCGCGATTCAAGTGCACGTTAATGGGGCTCCGATCTCTGAGGAACTCAAGCTCCAGAGTGGTATCCAACCCTCACAGGTAACCAAAATGAGAGTTACCGGCACGCTGGCTGACACAGATTGGCGCCTTATCCGCGAAAACATGATTTCGTTAACTGAACTCGACCTCTCGGCCATAACCAACACCGAAATCCCCGCCGAGGCGCTGTCGAACATGGCTTATCTGACCAAGCTCATTCTCCCTGCCAAGGCTACTTCCATCGGCAACAAGGCATTCTATAATAACTCACTTATGATTGTCTCGGAGATTCCCGCTGGAGTGGCAAGTATCGGAGATGAAGCGTTCTTCAACTGCAGCTCCATCACCATAACTGAACTACCGGAGGCGTTAACTTCTATTGGCTCAAAGGCCTTCTCCGGATGTTCATCATTACGTACGATATCAGCAGGCGAAAAACTTGAAACTATTGGAAACGGTAGTGTATACAACCCTAAAGATGGTTCATTTAGCAATTGTACTTCTTTGGAGTCGGTTGATTTCAGTAATACTAATATTAAGCGTTTAGTTTTTGCCACTTTTTATAACTGTGGAGCGCTTTCAAACGTGATACTACCTGAAAGTGTTACCTCAATTGGCATGAATACTTTCCTTAACACAGCTCTTGAAAATATCAATTTTCCTGTAAAGCTGACTGAAATCGGCCAAAGCGCATTTGAAGGTACAAAGCTGCGTACTGTCACCCTTCCTGAAGGAGTTACCAACGTTGCAAATACAGCCTTTAAAGATTGCACGCGCCTCGTAAGCGTGCACTTCCCCGGCACCCTTAAGTCCATCGGCTCAAATCTCTTCAATGGCTCTCTGCGTGTAACCGGTCTTTCCTGCCCCCGCGAGGAAGCACCTGAGGCTGTAACCGCCGCTTTCACCGGCATGCGAGTTAAGCGCGTAACGCTAACCATCCCCCAGCAGTCCTACCGCTCCTACCTTAACGCACCGCAGTGGGGTATCTTCGCCGACCTCCAGAACCGCCTCGTAGTTGAAATTCCCGATAACGTTGACGCTACTATTGTCAACGAAGAAGAGTATCAGCAAATTCAACTTGAGCTCATGGTGGAAGAAATTTATGAAGAGGCTGAAGAAGAAACTGAGCCCGAAGAGGCTGCCGTCCGTGCACGCAAGGCTAACCAGGCATCGCTTGCCAAGGGCGAGAACTACAGCCGCCTTTTCAATGGAGCTGTTGTAGCATCCGCAAACAATCCCGGTGGCATTTGCAACCGTGTTTTCTTCAACGCCCGAAAAGGCGTCATCACCAAGGTTGAACTTGATGGCAATGACATCACGGGACAGCTCCAGGACAATTCCATTGTGCTATCGAGCGGTCACAATGGCACCCTAAAAGTATATTCTGAAAATCTCACCAGCCTCGAAGACGCTGTGGTTGAGGGAGTTGTCAGCAGCTTCTGCACTGCCTACGACACCATGGGCCGCGTCGTATTCTCCGGCTACCGCGCTGAGCTCGAAGGCGCCGTAGCTCCCGGCGTTTACATCGTTCGCAGCGGCGATGCCACCGAAAAAGTACTTGTGAAATAACACAAGTTTCTTCATCTCCCGCGGGCGCAGCCGAGATGGTTGCGTCCGCTTTTTTATGTCGCAGTTAATGGCGAAGTCTCGCGGACAATATTGGGGATTTCTATAGCTCTTCCAAAAGAAATTTCCTCAGATGCACATGTATGATGCCGGGATATGAAGGCAGTCCGCCGCTGACAGGGTCCATCGAAACAACATATTTAGGGTAGTTATCCTTGATGGTGGCAAGATTTCCGAATTCTCTCTTTACCGTTTCTTCAGAAGCCAAGAGATATGATACCTGTACGTAAATTGTTTTATCTCCTTTAATAGCAACAAAATCCACTTCTCCGGCACGAAGAATCCCAACATTGACCTTATAACCGGATGCCAACAAATGCAGATACACAACATTTTCCATCACTTTTTCAATGCTTCCCCTTATATTGAAGCCACACAAATAGTTGCGCAGGCCATGGTCGGCGAAATAGTATTTATATATCTGCTCAAAAAGCTTTTTCCCATGGATGTCATAGCGGGTTACAGGGTTGATCAGCAGAGCCTTGCATAAATAACTGATGTAAGTCGTTGTAATGATGTCGGAGATTTTCTCTCCCTGCGACTTCATAAATTTCACAATGCTGTATGTCGAAATCAGTTTACCCTCATTATCAGCTAAGAAGTGAGAAAGATTCTCCATGAAAGGGACATTGCGAATCTTCTCTCTCGCAACTATATCCCTCATCATGATCGTATTGTACACCCCTTGCAGATAATCTCTTATCTGCAGCTCTTCCTCAATATCGTACATCCGAAGCCCGGGAAGGCTACCCACCCGAAGGTAAGCATTTAACGACTCGTCAGAGTCGGACAAGCCATGAAATTCAAGAAACTCACTATAACTCAACCCATAGATTGGAATTTCGATGTAGCGCCCGGCAAGTCGTGTGCTCAATTCCGAAGAGAAAATATAGGCATTACTGCCTGTTGCAATAATTTGGCAACGCTCCTCGGCCTGAAGGCTGCGCAGCGCGTTTTCATATCCTTCAATGTCCTGAACCTCGTCAATCAGAAGATAATTATCTCCGCCCTCTTCAAATTGAGGCGAAACGTATTCATACAGCTCTGCCGCATTGTTGATGTGACTGAAGTCTCTAAGCTCCTTATTAATATAAATGACAGTAGCGCCCGGTCGATTCTCCTTAAGCCAATTTTGAACCTGGCGCAACATGAAACTCTTACCTACTCTGCGCTGCCCGATCAGTATAATCATCATCCCCCGGTTAAGATGAGAAATGATGTGAGAAAGATATGTTTCACGAATAATAATTTCCATAACTCTTATATTTGTGGCAAAGTTACCAATTTATACATGGAAAAACAAACATTTTTGCGGAATTTTCCATGTATACATTGGTATAAATACATTTGCTGCAGAATTTTCTATCTATAAATGGGTATGTGTGAGTTTTCGGGTAAGAGCGGGCGATGGCGAAAAATTTTTGGGGAAAATGTTTGGGAGTCAGGGAAATTTTTTGTAATTTTGTGCGCTGATTTTCCGCAATAGGCATAAATAAGCAAGGCTTTACGTATCAAAGGCCTTCGCCTCAGCGGGTTAACTTACTATATTACAATAAAATGTACGTAATTGTAGAAATCCAGGGCCAGCAGTTCAAGGCAGAGAAGGACCGCTTCCTGTATGTACACTACCTTGGAGAAAAAATGAACGAAGGCGACACCGTAGAGTTCGACCGCGTTCTGTTGGCCGACAACGACGGCGACGTTAAGGTCGGCGCACCCGTAGTAGAAGGTGCAAAAGTGGTTTGCCAAGTAGCAGAACCGCTGGTGAAAGGCGACAAGGTAATCGTTTTCAAGAAGAAACGCCGCAAAGGCTATCGTCGTAAAAACGGCCACCGCCAGTACTTCACCAAAGTTGTGATTAAAGACATTATTGCCTAACCGGTTGCGCAAGCGACTCAAAAACATTTTTAGCACATGGCACACAAAAAAGGCGTCGGTAGTTCTAAGAACGGCCGCGAGTCCGAAAGCAAACGACTCGGTGTAAAGATTTTTGGCGGTCAGTTCGCCAAGGCAGGCAACATCCTGAAGCGTCAGCGTGGCACCGTCCACCACCCCGGCCTCAACGTAGGCCTCGGCAAGGACCATACCCTCTACGCTCTGGTAAGCGGCACGGTTTCCTTCACTGAAGGACGCAACGGACGCAAGTTCATCAACGTTATCCCCGTTGCCGAAGCTTAATCCGGCCTGAAATCACTTGCAGTGAGGATAGTCACCCCCCCCGACCATCCTCGCTGCTCTTTTTTGCCCCCGGCAAAGACCCGCCCTAAAACCAGAAGTCTCAAAGCCTAATCCCTAAAGCCTAAAGCCTAAAACCTAATCCCTAAAACCTAATCCATAAAGCCTAAAATAATGAAGAAGCTCATTCTCAGCATAATCCTCGCCGCGGGCGCGCTCAGCGCATTCGCCTGGGGCCAGAAAGGCCACGACGCCACGGCCTACATCGCCGAAAAACACCTCACCCCAGCCGCCCTCGACTCCGTCACCGCCCTGTTCGACGGCAAATCCATCGTCTACTGGGCCAACTGGCTCGACAACGCCAGCCACACCCCCGAATATGCCTACGCCAAAACCTGGCACTACAAGAACATCGACGCCGGCGTGCCCTACGAAAAAGCCAAACTCAACCCCGCCGGCGACGTCGTCACGGCCGTGCGCGAGCAGATTGCAATCCTCAGCGACCCCATCAGCTCACGCGATCAGAAAGTGCTCGCCCTCAAGATATTGGTGCACTGCGTCGGCGACATGCACCAGCCCATGCACATGGGCCACTTCACCGACCGCGGCGGCAACGAGGTCAAGGTCCGCATGTTCGACCGCGACTCCAACCTCCACTCCATCTGGGACGGCGCCATGATGAACTCCGCACACGCATGGAGCTACACCGAGTGGCAGCAGCAGCTCGACCGACTCACCCCCGAGCAGGAAGCCGAAATCGTCAAAGGCAACATCGACGACTGGGCCTCCGAAACCTACGGCATCGCCACCCGCGTGTACGACTACTTCCCCGAAGGCAAGCGCGTGAGCTACAACGAAGTAGCCGCCTGGACGCCCATCATCGAGCAGCAGATTCTCACCGGAGGCCTGCGCCTTGCAGAAGTGCTCAACGCAATCTTCACCCCCGAGCAGCGCAAACCCACCGACTTCTGATTTGATTTTCGCAAGCGAAAAAAGTTTAAAATTTAGGGTTTAAAGTTTAATGGTTAAGGGTTGTGGGTTAATGTTTAAGCCTTAGTGCAAGGTTAATTGTTTAAAGTTTAATGTTTAAGGTTTAGCGGATACAAACCGACTAACCCCATAACCTCT
>CAYNHP010000004.1:7064-16774 GCA_964397235.1 uncultured Bacteroides sp.
CCCTTAACCCTCCGATTCAGCCTGCGGAATTGGAGTTAAAGAATTTTTAAAGGTTCAGGAAGATGTAAATCCGCAAAAATTGCTTAAATTTGCATTTCAAACCACAACACGACAAATCATGGCTCAAGAAGATGTATTCAAAAAAATCGTATCCCACGCCAAGGAGTACGGTTTTGTCTTCCCCTCAAGTGAAATATACGACGGACTCTCAGCCGTTTACGACTACGGCCAGAACGGCGTCGAACTCAAAAATAACATCAAGCGCTACTGGTGGGACGCCATGACGCTGCTGCATGAAAACATTGTAGGCATCGACAGCGCCATCTTCATGCACCCCACCATCTGGAAAGCCTCCGGCCACGTGGACGCCTTCAACGACCCGCTGATCGACAACCGCGACTCCAAGAAACGCTACCGTGCCGACGTTCTCATTGAGGACCAGATTGCGAAAATCGATGAGAAAATCAACAAGGAAGTAGCCAAGGCTGCCAAACGTTTCGGCGACGCCTTCGACGAAGCCCAGTTCCGCGCCACCAACGCCCGCGTGCTCGAGCATCAGGCCAAGCGCGACGCCCTCCACCAGCGCTTCTCCGACGCCATGAACGCAAACGACCTCAACGAGCTGCGTCAGATTATTCTCGACGAGGAAATCGTCTGCCCCATTTCCGGCACCAAGAACTGGACCGAAGTGCGCCAGTTCAACCTCATGTTCAAAACCGAAATGGGCTCCACCGCCGAAGGCGCCATGACCGTTTACCTCCGTCCCGAAACCGCCCAGGGCATCTTCGTGAACTACCTCAACGTGCAGAAGACCGGCCGCATGCGCATCCCCTTCGGCATCGCGCAGATCGGTAAGGCCTTCCGCAACGAAATCGTAGCCCGCCAGTTCATCTTCCGCATGCGCGAATTCGAGCAGATGGAGATGCAGTTCTTTGTGCGTCCGGGCGAAGAACTCAAGTGGTTCCAGCAGTGGAAAGAGTGGCGTCTGAAATGGCACAAAGCCCTCGGTCTGGGCGACGAAAAGTACCGCTACCACGACCACGAAAAGCTGGCCCACTACGCCAACGCCGCCACCGACATCGAGTTCATGATGCCCTTCGGCTTCAAGGAAGTGGAAGGTATCCACTCGCGCACCAACTTCGACCTCTCCCAGCACGAGAAATTCTCCGGCAAGAACATCAAGTACTTCGACCCCGAGCTCAACGAGAACTACGTTCCCTACGTAATTGAGACCTCCATCGGCGTGGACCGCATGTTCCTGAGCGTGCTATGCTCGTCCTACGACGAAGAAGCCCTGCCCAACGGCGAAACCCGCGTGGTGCTCCACCTGCCCGCGCCGCTGGCCCCGGTGAAGTGCGCCGTGCTCCCGCTGGTGCGTAAGGACGGCCTGCCCGAAAAAGCCCGCGAAATCGTGGACGAACTCAAATTCGACTTCGCAACGCATTACGAAGAAAAGGACGCCATCGGCAAGCGCTACCGCCGCCAGGACGCCATCGGCACCCCCTTCTGCATCACCGTGGACCACCAGACCCTGGAGGATAACACCGTGACGCTGCGCGAACGTGACTCCATGGAGCAGACACGCGTCAACATCGACGACCTCCACCGCCTCATCCACGACCGCGTGAGCCTCTCTTCGCTGCTGCGTAAACTCCGCTAACTCTCTCTTAGATAATGAAAAAACTCGTTGCTATACTTGCCTTGGGCGGCGCGCTGGCCTACATGATGAGCGCCTGCAAGGACGACAACACCAGCACCTGGGAGTCCTACCGCCAGTGGCGCGACGCCAACCAGAACTGGATTGCCCAGCAGCAGGCCCGCACCAACTCCGACGGCACTCCCTACTACGAAGTGGTCATCCCCCAGTGGAACCCCGCCACATTTGTGCTCCTCCACTATGTCAACGACCGCTCCGAAACCGTCGGGAACCTCTCGCCGCTGTACAATAGCACCGTCGATACCCGCTACACACTCCACCTCTACGACGGCACCGGCATCGACTCCTCCTACTTCCAGACCACCTACGGGCCCGGCATCTACCGCACCCAGCTCAACAGCGTAGTCCAGGGGTGGGCCGCCGCCCTGATGAACATGCGTTGCGGCGACACCGTCGACGTCATCATCCCCTACCAGCTCGGATACGGCACCACTTACAACAACACCATTCCGCCCTACTCCGCCCTGGCCTTCGGCATCCGCCTGGTGGACATCCCCAAGTACGAAGTTACTCCCTATTAAGGAAATAATACTCTGATAAACGAGGCACCCCGGCGTGGGGTGCCTCGTTCATTCTCGGTTGGGCACATCGCAGGCGTGGCCCCCGCGGCCGTAGGTTCGCCTGATGCTGAAGCGGCATCCCTCGTCCAGGAGGCAGTCGGTGATTTCCTTGAAGCAGTCCAACGTCTGCTTAAAGTCGGGATTCACCCATTCTCTCCAGCTCTCCATGCAACCGGCAATGAAAGCCGGGAGTTCGAAATAGTCCACTCCGTTGCGACGCGCCATCTGCCTGGCGTCGGACACGTTCACCACCGCTGCCGTGGCGCAGTCGTTGGCATGATTTTCATAGTCGGTGAGCTCCACTGCCACCGTCAGCTCCTCGCGGGGGCTGAAACCAACCACTACTGTCATCACCATCGGTTGGTCGTCGTCGGAGTTCATCACATAGCTGCATCTGTGCAGCGAAAGTCGGAATTTCCTTCCCATAAGCAAAAGGTCAAAGTACGCGCCCAACCGGCAAACACGTGCGTGCGTCGGCAGGACAGTTTGTAGTATCGGGGGAAACAGCACGCAAAGTTAATCAAAATTTTCCACCGCCGCAAACGCATCCGACTCCTTCCGGACTATTAATCGGGTTCAAAACCTATTCCACCGGGTCAGGGAATAATTAAAAAGCCGGGACGACGTGCGCCCCGGCCCAGCTCTAAATGGAAGCGAATTACACGATTCCGTGGTAGGCGGAAAAGAGGCAGATAGACGCAGCAATCAATACCGCCAGCACAATGAACCATGTGATAACTGTGTTACGCGAAGCCCCGCGGGTTTTGAACACCACGCTGCATGAAGCCCACAGGAGCGCGCCCAGAATCAGGATAGCCACCAGGAGGCTTATGAGGATGCCCCACCAGTAGAGCCACAGCGCGGCCAGGTCGATGCCGTTGTGGAACAGGTCCATGCCGTGGAGAATGGTGACGCTGCCGAACGCGCCGAAGGCAATCAGGCCCGTAACCAAGCATATGAAAGCCATGGCGCAGCCGAAGAGTCCGATGCCGGAGAAGAAGCCCACGAAGGCCATCAGCACGCGGGCCGCTACTTTCAGAGCATTGGTGATGATGTGGCCGGCGTCCTCCTGATAGGCCGGAGGGGTGATGAGCGTCTGGCCGATGGAGTCGACGTTGACGGGCTCACCTTTCATTTCGAGCACCTGACGGGGAGTGAGGGCAGGCGGAATTATCATCCACGCAATGAGGTAAATGATGGTGAGGGGCCAGAAGTAGGTGCAGCAGGTCAGCACGGCGTAGAGCACACGCATTATGTTTGCATTCCATCCCAGATACACGGCCAGACCTCCGAACACGCCTCCGAAAACTTTGTCCTGCATGTTCCGGAAGAGGCGGTGGCGCTTCTTGAGGCCCTCCCATGCGCGGCGGAATGCGGCCTTGGGAGGGGGAGGGAGGGTGCTCTGACCTGCGGCGCTTTCAGGAGCCGGAGGGACCTGGACGTCTATGTCCCCGTAGGCGGAAGTGTGCTCGTCGAGCTCTTCGGGGCGTCCCATAGTGGTGATGACGCTCTGGACGTCGGCAAGCACGATTACGGATTTGCCCCCGGCCAGGCCCTCGGTGAAGAGTTCGCGGATACGGCTCTCGATGTCGGCCACAATTTCGCGGCCTTCCTCGCCCCGGAAGGTGGTGCCGAGCTGGTGGAGATAGTTGTTCAGGAGCTCATAGGCGTCCTCGTCGATATAGAAAACCTGACCGTCGATGTTGGCAGGGAATGTACGTTTCATGATTCTAAATGTTTGATGTGATGGACTGTAGAAGCAATTTCATTCCAACTCTGGTCGAGTTGCTCAAGGAAAAGTCGGCCGCTATCGGTCAACGAATAGTACTTTCGCGGAGGCCCCGAGGGCGATTCCTCCCAACGGTAGGAAAGCAGGCCGTCGTTTTTGAGCCTCGTCAGCAGAGGGTAGAGGGTGCCTTCCATCAGGATCAGATGCGCCTCTTTCAGCCGGGCTATGATTTCGGAAGCGTATGCGTCGCCGTGCTGTAACAACAGCAGGACGCAGTACTCCAGCATGCCCTTGCGCATCTGCGATTTTAGATTGTCAATATTCATTTTTTATAGGCGTTGATTGTAGATTTTTAGAGGGTGCCTTTTTGTTTACGATGCAAAGGTATGAACTTTTATAGTACTATGCAATACATAGTACCTAAAACTTACTCACATTTAACATCTTTTCACGTAATACCTCTAAAGGGTCAGCCCCTACCCGTAGCATCTCTGGGTCGGTGCGGGTGGCTTACCGAACCATTATCTGCATCATTATCAGCATCATAGCATGACTTTTGCAAGACAGGTACAGCGCAAGCAGTGCCGGCAGCCTCCCGGTGGGCGTAACGCGGCGCAACGGGTGCGGACTTTAGCATGGACTTTGGCGCGGGTTTTGGCGCGGGCTCAGGCGCAGGCTCGATTTTGAGGTCCGGCTTCGGGGTGGCGGCCATTTTTTCGTTTTGCTCCGCGGAATTATTATCCTCAGGAGTGACTTGATCGGTTGTCACATCTTGCACCTCTTTAGAAAGCGCACAGCGGGGCTCCCCGGCAGGTTCCTGAGGCTGGGGTGCGACGGGGGCTTTGCGCTTTTGGGCGCGGTCAAGGTCACGGCGAATAAAGCGGAAGGCAATCCGGGCCACGGGGTCGGCGATGTCGAGGACTTCGCCGGTGCGGGCATAGTGGACCACTGCGTGGTAGACGGCGTACTCCACTTCGGGCCCGTAGCCGTCCAGGGCCTCGGCCCATTCAAGATTAAATACAAAGGTGTTTTTCGTTTTCATAGCGTTGAATTAAGTTTGCGCTGCAAAGTTACGACAGAATTTTGCAAAAAGTTGTGCACTTTGCACACTTGGACTTAGGCGAAACTACAGAAGCATTTAAGTGGCTGATTTTTCGGACGAAGCGGACGCGTAGAAATTTTTCGAGGGCTTATCTGCACATTGGATCAGGCTGTGGCTCTGAGTGTTATATACGGTTGGAGTTTTCGTTTTTGGCACGATTGGTTACACTTTTGCACGCTTTTCCGGCATTTTTGCACGAAAAATTTTTTACCGGGTGAATAATAAGGATGAATCCCGAAATTCAGGGTCGCGGCGGGAGGGATGATTTTTCAGACCACAAAGGGCCTATATTCGAGGAATAATGCGTATATTTGTGCTTATGAATACCGACGACGCCTATATTTTCGAGATGCCCATCAAGGTGCGCGACTATGAGGTCGACTCCGAAGGGATTGTCAACAACGCCAACTACCTCCACTACCTGGAACACACGCGCCACGAGTTCTGCGAAGGCGCGGGCCTGAGTTTCCGTGAGATGCATCAGCGGGGCATGGACCCGGTGGTGAGCCGGATTGAGGTAAAGTACATCCGACCGCTGGGGTTGGGCGACAGCATGGTCAGCAAGCTGCGCCTGAGTCGCCGCGGACCGGTTTTCGTGTTCAATCAGGACATCTTCACGCCTGATGGTCAGCCGGTTGTGCGGGCCGTTGTCGACATCGTATCCTTCGAGAACGGACGCCTCTCGCGCGGCGACGCCCTGGCCAAGGCTTTCGAAAAATACCTCTGAGGCCATGGAAAGGTATCCCGCGATTGTTTACCGGATTGCCCTGTGCACCTTCCGCAACGTCAACCTGGGCGTTGTGCGCACCCTGCATGAGCGCGGAATCACGCCGGAGGACTTCTTCACGCTTTCCGAGCATGAGCTGTCGGTACGGTCGGGAATCAATATGCGCATGTTGCGCGACGGCGACCGCAGCCAAGCCCTGCGCGAGGCCGTCGAAGAAGCCGAGTTTCTGGGCAAGCATAACACGCGCGCCGTTTTCTGGGACGATGACGACTACCCTGCCCGCCTTCTCACCTGCGACGATGCGCCGGCTGTGCTCTTCGTGGCCGGCCGGCCGGTGTTTGCGAACCGCCATGCGGTTGCCATCGTGGGCACGCGACGCTGCACGGCCTACGGTGCTGACATATGCCGATCACTCGTAAACGAGCTCAGCGGGGCCTTGGACGACTTGCTCATTATCAGCGGTTTGGCTTATGGTATCGACATAGCGGCCCACCGCGCCGCCCTCAACGCGGGCGTCCTCACCGGCGCCGTCCTCGGCCACGGCCTCCGCACGCTCTACCCTGCCGAGCACCGCAATGACGCCCGCAACATAATCCGTGCCGGCGGCTTCCTGACCTCGGAGTACACCTCCGGTTCGCCCATCCACCGCGGCCAGTTCCTGGCCCGCAACCGCATCGTGGCCGGTATGGCCGACGTGGTTGTAGTGGTTGAAAGCGACACCAAGGGAGGCGCCATGGCCACCGCTCGCATCGCCAACGCCTACAACCGCGAGGTGTGCGCCATTCCCGGCCGACTCACCGACCGCTACAGCCGCGGCACTAACTCACTGATTTACAATAATGAAGCGACGCTCGTACGCGATGCCGGCGACATCCTGGCCTGCTGCGGGTGGACGGCCAAACCTGAGGAGGGTCAGCAGCAGACTCTCCAGTTCGACCTCAGCGACGACCAGCGCCGAATCATCGAGACCCTGCGCAACCACCCCGACCATACCGTAAACGAAATCTCCGTAGGCCTGGGCATACCCATGAGCCAGCTCACAGGTATCCTTTTCGAACTCGAAATGGACAGCATCATCACCGCCATCCCCGGCGGCCGCTACACCATCATCGACCCCAATGTGTAGGGAAATTCATTTTCCGCAACGTTCCATCATCTGACGGGCGGCCGCATCCGGCGCGGGTGCCAACGGGCTCACCTGCATTTTAACCCGGGGCGGATTCTTCTGCAAGTTCTTGGCCTGCTCGATGGTAAGATACTCAACCTCAACAGGATAAACTTCAAAGTAGGCATACATATGTACCGGCGAATCGGTGTGGAATGCCTTCTTTATCCACTTCCCGGTGGCCGTGGCATCAAAGGTGAACGTGGCCGAGCGGATATCTGCCCCGTTGTAGGAACTCCCACCCGAAGGACTTACTATCATGGTTCGCTGCAGGGTGGTGATGTCCATCGAGAAGCCTATGAGCTTGAAAAGCAGAGGCGACATCCTATGGTTTTTCTCATCGGCAAGAAAGTCAGTACGGATTGTTGTAAGTTCACCAGCGCGGGTCACCGTTTCCCTTATTCCAAATTCTCCCGACTTCTTACCCGTCTTAATTTCCACCCGTCTTTTCGGAAATTCAATCAACTGCTCCCAGGACACCATATCATTCCGAAATTCCGGCACGAAGATGGAATCGAGGTTCTGCTCACTGTTGGTTACGCGAGCACGCAGGCGCGACGTCAGGAACCGAGGCTTGTCGTTGGTCTTGAAGCCTTTCAGTTTTCCGTCGCCGACGAAAAAATCGCCCATGTGTTCGTTGTACATGATTGTAGCCTCCGGACCTGATTCACCGCTCACATATTCGCGTATGTAGCAAATTACATGTATCACGGGCCGGTCCACGGGTGTCACCACCACTTCTTTTAGCGGATATACGCTGTGCTTCAAGGCTGCCGTTGTGGTGCCGCCGGCACATTCCAACGGCTCATAGCCCATGCACTTGATTGTCAGTGGGAAATAGTCGCCGTGGCCTATACTCAGGACGCCGTCATTGTCAGTGAGTCCGACAATGGAGCCGCTTTTCGAAAAAACTGTTGCATAGGGAACAGGCCCGGAGTCCTCGGCGTCTATCACACGAATGGTGGTTTGCGCAAATAAGGATTGTGCCGCAAGAATAAATCCGAACAGCAGGGTTAAGACCTTATTATGGAGAAAGTTATAAATCATGGACAAAGAAAAATTCCAATTATTTTTAATAAAGAAAACATCGGTAAGACAAGCGCAAAGTTAAGGTAAAATTACAATAAAACCAACACTCGCAGGCGATTACTGACAAGTTAAAAATAAATCATTCAGGCCTTGGTAAGGGAGGAGGTGTTGGAATTGTGAAGAAGATTGATTATATTTGTAGTCCACATTAAACATAAAACCATGGCAAAACGAATTATACCTGAATCAGAACTGATAATCAACCCTGACGGCTCGGTGTTTCACCTGCACCTTCGCCCCGACCAGCTTATTGACAACATTATCCTGGTGGGCGACCCCTCCCGCGTGGATATGGTTGCGTCCTTTTTCGACGAAAAGACTTACGATGTGTCCTCGCGGGAGTTCCACGCCATAGGAGGCAGCTACAAGGGTAAGCCTGTGATGTGCCTCAGCCACGGCATTGGCCCGGACAATATCGACATAGTAATCAACGAGTTAGATGCGCTGGCCAATGTAGATTTCGAAACCCGCGAGGTGCGCGAAGTGCCCCGTCAGCTCACCATGGTGCGCATAGGCACCTCCGGCGCCCTCCAGCCGGAGCTGTCGCTTGGCACGCCCGTAATTGCCAGCTGGGCCATCGGGTTCGACGGCGTACTGAACTACTACGCGGGGCGCAACGACATCGCCGACCTTCGATTCGAAAAGGCTTTCTGCGACTATACGCATTGGAATCCGCTGTGGGCCAAGCCCTACGTGGTGCCTTCTGACCCCGAACTGGTGGCACGCATCGGGCGCGACGACATGGTGCGCGGCATCACCATCTCCGCCGTCGGTTTCTATGGGCCTCAGGGTCGCGAGCTGCGTCTTCCGCTGGCGAATCCCGACCTGAACCGACGCATCGAGGAGTTTGAATTCGACGGCCGCAAGGTGACCAACTACGAGATGGAAAGCGCTCCGCTGGCCGGTCTGGGCAAGCTGATGGGACACAAGTGCATGACCGTGTGCTGCATCATCGCCAACCGATTCAACACCGAAGCAAACCCCAACTATAAGGCCGGTATGCCCGACCTGATCCGTACTGTCCTTGACCGTATCTGATTGTGACAGAGAAGGAAAAGATGTTGGCCGGTGAAATTTACGACGCCAACAACGACCCCGAACTCAAAACCGAGCGCCTGCGCTGCAAGGAGACCATCCGCGACTATAACGACCTGCGTCCCTCAGCCACCGAGGCCCGCACTGCCCTGCTCAAGGGGCTGCTGGGACGCACGGGCGAGTCGCTGCTCATCGAGCAGCCGTTCTACTGCGACTATGGATTCAACATAGAGGTTGGCGAGAATTTCTACGCGAACTTCAACCTCGTCGTTCTCGACGAGGCTAAAGTCCGCTTCGGCGACAATGTTTTCATAGCTCCAAACTGCGGTTTTTACACTGCCGGGCATCCGCTGGAGGCCACGGAGCGGAACAAGGGGCTGGAGTACGCGCGGCCTATCACGGTGGGTAGCAATGTGTGGATCGGTGCCGGGGTGAGCGTGCTGCCGGGCGTGACCATCGGCGATAACTGCGTTATCGGCGCGGGCAGTGTCGTTACGCGCGACATCCCGGCTAATATGCTCGCCTTCGGCAATCCGTGCCGCCCTGTTCGGGAGATTTGAGTTTCGCTCGCGAAACTCTAAGATTA